>DATJSI010000049.1 GCA_035504215.1 Mycobacteriales bacterium | reverse complement strand
GCCGGCGAGGTCGAGCGCCTCGACGTCCTGGTGCGAGGCGAGCCACGGACCGAGCTCGGTCACCTCGCCGGTGAGGATGTTCACGACCCCGGGCGGCAGGTCGGAGGTCGCGAGCACCTCGCTGAGGATGACCGCGGGAATCGGCCGCTCGGTCGAGGCGACCACGACGACCGCGTTGCCACTGACGATCGCCGGCGCCACGACCGAGATCAGGCCGAGTAGCGACGACGACGGTGGCGCGAGGATCCCGACCACGCCGGTCGGCTCGGGTACGGAGAAGTTGAAGTACGGGCCCGCGACCGGGTTGGAGGACCCGAGCACCTGCGCAAGCTTGTCGCTCCACCCGGCGTACCAGACCCAACGGTCGATCGCCGCGCTGACCTCGCGGTCGGCGGCGCGCGGTGTGGTCTGCTCGGCGGTTGCGACAGCGGCGGCGAACTCCGCGCGCCGGCCTTCGAGCATCTCCGCGATGCGGTACAGGACCTGGCCGCGGTTGTACGCGGTCGCGCCCGACCAGCCCGCGACCGCCTTGCGCGCGGCAACCACCGCGTCGCGCAGATCCTTGCGGGACGCCTGCGCGACGTTGGCGACGAACTCGCCCTTGGCGTCGTTGACGACGTAGGTGCGGCCGGACTCCGAGCGCGGGAAGGCGCCGCCGATGAACAGCTTGTAGGTCTTGCGGACCTCGAGCCGGTCGTCCCTGCCGGTTTGCCTAGTGGGCAAGGTAGGCCCCCAGTCCGTGCCGGCCGCCTTCGCGGCCGTAGCCCGACTCGCGATAGCCGCCGAACGGCGACGCCGGGTCGAAGCGGTTGAACGTGTTGGCCCAGACGACGCCGGCGCGCAGGTGCTCGGCCATCCAGAGGATTCGCGATCCCTTGTCCGTCCAGACCCCTGCCGACAGCCCGTACGGCGTGTTGTTCGCCTTGGCGATCGCCTCGTCCGGCGTACGGAACGTCATGACGGCGAGAACCGGACCGAAGACCTCCTCGCGGGCGACCCGGTGCGCGGGCGTCACGTCGGTGAGGACGGTCGGCGCGAACCAGTAGCCGGAGGTCGGGAGGTCGCACGCCGGCGACCATCGGGTCGCGCCCTCGGCCTCGGCGACCGCGGTGAGCTCGCTGATCCGCTCGAGTTGCGCGGCGGAGTTGATCGCGCCGATGTCGGTGTTCTTGTCGAGCGGATCGCCGAGGCGCAGGTAACCGATCCGCCGCTGCAGCGCCTCGATCGTCTCCTCCGCGATCGACTCCTGCACGAGCAGCCGCGAGCCGGCGCAGCACACGTGGCCCTGGTTGAAGAAGATCCCGTTGATGATGCCTTCGACCGCCTGCTCGAGCGGCGCGTCGTCGAAAACGATGTTGGCGGCTTTGCCGCCGAGCTCGAGGGTCAGCCGCTTCGGCGTGCCGGCGACCGCCTTCGCGATCTGCTTGCCGACCTCGGTCGAGCCGGTGAACGCGACTTTGTCGACGCCGGGGTGGCGCACCAGCGCGGCGCCGATCTCGGGCCCGCCATTGAGGATGTTGACGACACCGGGCGGCAGGTCGGCCTGGGCGATGATGTCCGCGAGCGCGAGCGCCGACAGCGGCGTCGTCTCCGCCGACTTGAGCACCGCGGTGTTGCCGGCGGCGAGCGCCGGGGCGAGCTTCCACGCCGCCATCAACAGCGGGAAGTTCCACGGCACGACCTGCGCGGCGACGCCCAGCGGCTTCGGGTCCGGTCCGTAGCCGGCGTACCCGAGCTTGTCCGCCCAGCCCGCGTGGTAGAAGAAGTGCGCCGCCGCGAGCGGTACGTCGACGTCGCGGGACTCCCGGATCGGCTTGCCGTTGTCGAGGCTTTCCAGCACCGCCAGCTCGCGGGCGCGCTCCTGGATCAGCCGTGCGATGCGGAACAGGTACTTCGACCGTTCACGACCGGGCATCCTCCGCCAGACGGTGTCGTACGCCGTTCGAGCCGCGGCCACCGCGGTGTCCACATCAGACGCGTCGGCCTGCGCGACGCTGGCGAGCACGGACTCGTCCGCCGGGTTGATCGTCTTGAACGCACCGCCGTGGCCGTCGACGAACGCTCCGTCGATGTACATCCCGTAGGACTCGCGCAGCCGCGCGACGGAGCGCGACTCAGGGGCAGGGGAGTAGTCGAAGTCGGCCATCTAGTCCACCGTCACGTAGTTCGGGCCGGAGTAGGCGCCGGTCCGCAGCTTCATCCGCTGCATCAGGAGGTCGTTGAGCAGGCTGGAGGCGCCGAAGCGGAACAAGTGCGGCGTGAGCCACGCCTCACCCGCGACCTCCTTGACCGCGACCAAGTAGCGCAGCGCGTCCTTCGACGAACGGATCCCGCCGGCCAGCTTCACCCCGCGCCGCTCACCGGTTGCGTGCTCGAAGTCACGGACCGCGCTCAGCATCGTCACCGCGACCGACGGGGTCGCCGACGGCGAGATCTTGCCGGTCGAGGTCTTGATGAAGTCACCGCCGGCGGCGAGCGCGAGCCAGGACGCGCGATAGACGTTGTCGTAGGTCGCGAGCTCGCCGGTTTCCAGGATCACCTTGAGGTGCGCGCGGTCGCCGCACTCGGCCCGCACGGCGACGATGTCGTCGAACACCTCGGCGTACCGCCCGGACAGGAACGCCCCGCGGTCGATGACCATGTCGATCTCGTTGGCGCCGGCATCAACCGCGTCCCGGACGTCGGCGAGGCGCGTCGCGCGCGACGAGCGCCCCGATGGGAATGCGGTGGCGACGCTCGCGACCGCTACTCCGGTGCCCGCGAGCAGCTCCACCGCTTCGGCGATCAGATCGGGGTAGAGGCACACGGCGGCGACCCGCGGGCAGCCCGGATCGGTCGGGTCGGGGTGCACGGCCTTCACGCAGAGCGTGCGGACCTTGCCCGGTGTGTCGTTGCCCTCGAGCGTGGTCAGATCGACCATCGACACAGAGGTGTCGAGCGCCCAACGCTTCGAGTCGGTCTTGATGCTCCGCGACCACAGGACGGCGGCTCGCTGCTCGACACCGACCTGGTCGACCGGCGGCAGCCCGCGCAGGAAGCTGCGCAGCGCGGTGTCGTCAGCACCTGCCCTCGGCAGGGCACCGGCCACCGCACGAGTGATCGTCATCGGGCTTCTGCCGCCACGGGGTCGCCGCGCTTGACCTTCGGGGGTGGTCGCCGGAACCGCTTCGGCATGAGGGAGCGCATGAACGCGTACGACGACACCCCGCGGGCCTCGTCCTCGCCGTACCTCGCCACCACGATCCGGCGTGCGAGCCGCGCGTTGCGGGCGCCGTCGACCACCATCATGAGCAGGCTGAACAACGCGAGCCAGTTCGCGATCTCGCGTACGGCGGTCACCGGGACGAGCGAGATCGCGAAGACCAGGAAGATCAGGCCGAAGAACACCTGCCCGTAGGTGAAGCGGGAGTCGACGATGTCCCGGGCGAGCCGCTTTCCCGCCCCCGCGTCGCGGGGCGGCAGGTGGCGCTCGTCGCCGGTCATGAGCGCGCGGCGCGAGGCCAGGCGCTGCTCCCGGCGCTTCTCGCGCTGGAAGGCGGCGGCCTCCTTGCGGTTGCGTGGCGTGATGCTGCGGCGGGCCTTGCGGGCGTCCGAGCGCTTGGGCGTTGGCCGGCCCTTGCCGGCATCAGCGGCGTCGAGGTCGAGTGCGTCCGAGACCGGCTGGTCGTCCTTCACCGGGCTACGCCGACCGAGCATCACGCGCCGAGTCTACGGACGTTCCGGGAGCTTTCCGCATGATCAGGCGGCGTTCAGCATCCCGACTACGCTGGAAGCAGCCCGGGGGCGCGGTGCCTCGCGGGACGGGATCCGCCCGCGGGAACCGGGCAGGGCAGGAGGTCGGTACCGACATGGGCATGGGCAAGCGGCTCTCCCTGATCGTGAAGTCCAAGGCCAACAAGCTGCTGGACAAGCACGAGGACCCGCGCGAGACCCTCGACTACTCCTACGAGAAGCAGCTCCAGCTGCTGACCCAGGTCCGCCGTGGGGTGGCCGACGTCGCCACGAGCCGCAAGCGGCTCGAGATTCAGATGCAGCAGCTGCAGGCCAGCGCCGACAAGCTGCAGTCGCAGGCGCAGCAGGCGGTCGCCGCCGGGCGTGACGACCTGGCCCGCGAGGCGCTCACGCGCCGCGCGGCCGCCAACACCCAGCTCGCCGACCTGCAGAACCAGCACGCAGACCTGCAGGCGCAGGAGGAGAAGCTGACTCAGGCGTCCCAGCGGCTGCAGGCGAAGGTCGATGCCTTCCGCACCCGCAAGGAGACGATCAAGGCGACGTACACCGCGGCCGAGGCCGAGACGAAGATCGGCGAAGCGGTGTCCGGCATCTCCGAGGAGATGGGCGACGTCGGCCTCGCGATGCAGCGGGCGCAGGACAAGACCCAGCAGATGCAGGCGCGCGCGGGCGCGGTCGACGAGCTGCTCGCCTCCGGCGCCCTCGACGACGTGACCCAGGGCCCCGGTGGTGGGGACGACATTCAGCGGGAGCTGGACTCGCTGTCCGCGGGCAGCGACGTCGAGCTCGAGCTGGCCAAGCTCAAGGGAGCGCTGCCGGCCGGTCAGGAGCCGGCCGCCATCGGTGCCGCGGAGTCGACGCCGGCCGATGAGTCGGCGCCGGCCGAGGCGCCGGCGGCGCAGCCCGAGGAGCAGTCATGATCGTGCGGATCCTCAGTGAGGGTCAGTTCGACGTTCCCGACAGTGCGCTCGACGAGTTGGAGTCGCTCGACGTCGGCGTTCAGCAGGCGAACGAAGGTGGCGACCAGGCGGCGTTCACGTCTGCGCTGAACCAGCTCCTCGCCCGAGTGCGTGACCTCGGCGCTCCGGTGTCGGACGACTACATCGGCCCGTCCGATCTCGTGCTGCCGGCGGGGGACATGACGCTCGAAGAAGCGGCCGACCTGATGACCGAGGACGGTTTGATCTACGGATGACGATGGCTTCTCGCATTCCGCCGGACCACAAGCTCACGGCGCGAATGTCGGTGACGATCTTCCTGCTCGGCGCGCTGTACGTCGGCGTCATGGCGATCCTGATCGCCTCCGGCGTCAACGCCGGTTTTGTCATCGTCATCGCGGTGATCGTGCTGTTCTGCCAGTACTGGTTCTCGGACCGGATCGCGCTCTACGCGATGCACGGCCAGATCGTGACGCCGGAGCAAGCTCCAGAGCTGCACGGCATCGTCGACCGCCTGTGTGCGCTGGCGGACATGCCGAAGCCGAAGGTCGCGATCGCGCGGGCGCCTTACCCGAATGCGTTCGCGACCGGCCGCAGCCCGAACCGGGCCGTGGTGTGCGCGACGAGCGACATTCTCAGCCGGCTCGACACCGAGGAGCTCGAAGGCGTGCTCGCCCACGAGCTCTCGCACGTTGCCCACCGTGACGTCGCGGTGATGACCGTCGCGTCGTTCCTCGGTGTGGCCGCCGGTCTGGTCACGAGGTTCGCGTTCTACAGCGAGATGTTCGGTGGTGGCGGGTTCGGCGGTCGCAACAACAACAACAACCAGAACGGTGCCGCGGTCATGGCGGTGGTGATGCTGGTGTCGATCGTCGTCTACGCGATCTCCTTCCTGCTCACGCGCGCGCTGTCGCGGTACCGCGAGCTGGCGGCCGACCGTTCCGGCGCGATCCTCACCGGGCGGCCGTCCGCGCTTGCATCGGCGCTGCAGAAGGTGTCCGGGGACATGGCTCGGATCCCGACCCACGACCTGCGCAGCGCCGAGCCGTTCAACGCGTTCTTCTTCACTCCGGCGCTGGCGAACGGCGTAAGCATCTCGTCGTTGTTCTCGACCCACCCGTCGCTGCAGGCGCGACTCGCGCAGCTGGCGAAGATCTCGGTCGAGCTCGGTCAGACCGCGGCCTGAGGACCGCTGACGATGGGCTTGTTCGACACGATCCTCGGCCGGTCGAAGCCGGTGAAGCCGAACCTCGACGAGCTGTTCGCGCTGCCGTCCGCCGCGGTCACGTTGCAGGCGGCCGCCGATCTGCGCCCGACCGGCTGCGGGTCGGTCTGCGTCAAGTCGGCCGAGGGCGGCGCGTTCGCGGGGTTGCGCGAGCAGATCGAACAGCTGCTCGCGGTCGACGCCGACGACGGCAACCGGAAGTACGGCGAGACCACCGACAGCTACGGGTTCAGCTGGCTCACGCGCAATACGTCACCGGAGGACATCACCGGGCTCGTGACGGATCTGCACGCGGTGAACTCGAGCCTCGACGAGGCGGGGTTCGGGCCGGCATTGCTGTGCACGCTGGTCGCGTTCGGCGGCGGCGACGCCCCGACGTTCGGGCTGGTGTACCTCTACAAGCGCGGCACCTGGTATCCGTTCGCTCCGACCGGCCCGAACCGCCGGGACAACGCGCGGGAGCTGCAGGTCCGTGCGATGCTCGGCGACGACCTGAAGGTCGAGAGCGACCTGTCCCGCTGGTTCCCGGTGTGGGGCGCGCCCGGCTTGTAGGACGCGGCGTCGCGGAGGGGGCGGTGATCGACCGGTGATCGATGTCGTCTCGGCGCTCGTCACCGTGACCCCGTCGCCGAAGCCGTTGCCCGGCGTGTTCGGCTCGCTCGAGCCGACCCTCAAGCACTACGGCTACTTCGCGGTCGGCGGCGTGCTCCTGCTCGAGAACGTCGGCCTGCCGGTTCCCGGCGAGACCATGCTGATCGCGGCCGCCCTCTACGCGGCTACCGGCCAGCTCAACATTGTTCTGGTCGGGATCATCGCCGTACTGGCCTCGACCGCCGGCAGCTCGATCGGCTACGCGATCGGGGTGTACGGCGGCCGCCCGCTCGCCGAGCGGTACGGCAAGTACGTGCTGCTCACCGCCGAGCGGCTGGACAAGACCGAGGAGTTCTTCCGGCGGCGCGGCTGGGCGGTGGTCCTGCTGGGTCGGTTCGTCGAGGGCGTCCGGCAGGCGGCGGGGATCATCGCCGGCATCTCGGACATGAGCTTCCCGGTCTTCCTGCTCTACACCGCGATCGGTGCGGCGCTGTGGGTCGCCACCTGGTCGACGGTGGGAGAGCTCGCGGGCAGCCACGTCACGACGATCAGCCACTACGCGACGTATGTCGCGGAAGGCCTCGGGGCCCTCGTGGTGGTGTTCATCATCCGGGCGGTCGTGCGCTCGCGCCGCCGCCGGCAAACCGCGGCGGGCCCTCGCTGATCTTGACGTTGGAGGCGCAGAAACGCGATTTCTGCGCCTCCAACGTCAAGATCACGGAAGCCGGGGGAGTGAACCCGCGGTCGCGGCATGCCGTTAACAACGCTATGGATCCGCAGGCCGCAGCGGATGACGACCTGGTCCGGTCCGCGCAACGGGGCGAGCCGTGGGCGCTGACCGCGGTCTGGCATCGCTACAGCCCCGGCGTGCTGGCCTACCTGCGGGGTCGCGGGCTGCGGGACGCCGAAGACCTCACGAGCGAGGTCTTCCTGCAGGTGTTCGGGCGGATCGAGTCCTTCCGCGGCAGCGCGGCCGACCTGCGGACGTTCGTCTTCAGCGTCGCCCATGCGAGGTACGTCGACGAGCAGCGCAAGCGGGTCCGGCGTGGCGCCGACGTGGAGTTCGACGCAGAGGCACACGCGCTGCCGTTGCCGAGCGCCGACGTCGAGGCCCTCGACGCCCTCGCCACCGAGCGGGTCCGGGCGGTGCTCGAGGCGCTCGCGCCGGACCAGCGCGACGTGCTGCTGCTGCGGATCGTCGCCGACCTGAGCCTCGAACAGACCGCGGAGCTGCTCGGTAAGAGCATCGGTGCGGTGAAGTCGCTGCAGCATCGCGGGCTCGCTGCGCTGCGCCCGGTGCTCGGGGAGGCCGTATCCCCATGAGCGGTTGGAACGATGACCAGGACGTGAGGGCGCGCTTCGGTCGCGAAGACGCGACTGCGGAGGATCCGCGGGACGCGGCCGTCCTGCGCGCCGCGACAGACGTGCTGCGTACGCTCGAACCCCGCCGGCCGGTGGTCCCGAGCGCAGAGTTGGCCGCCCTGATGGCGGCGGGACTGCCAACCGTTCACCCGGTCCGCCGGCGCGCGAAGGCCCTGGTCGCGCGCTTCGCCGGGCTCGGCATCGCGGCGAAGGTCCTGCTGGCCGCCGGGGTCGCGATCGCCGGCGCCGGCGGTGCCGCGACCGCCGTTGCGTTGTCGACCGGCCACTTGCCGTTGCATCACCACCCGTCCGGACATCCAGCGGCACATAGCTCGCCGCGCGCGTCGGCAAAGGCTCACCATCAGCCGGCCGGCATCGTGACCCCTGCGCCCGCGACGTCTGCGCCGGCGACGTCTGCGCGGCCGGGTGGAGCCGCCGACCGGCACGGGTTCGGTCACCGCCGCCCCGGTCGTGGAGGTTTCGAGGATCGCCACGGTCGTCACCATCTTCGATTCGGCCGACCCGGTGGCCAGCATGGCCGTCATCAGGGTCCGGGCGGTGCGCGGTTTGGCGACGGACCGGGACACCACCATCACGGCGGCGGGCACGGTCAGGGCAATGGCGGCGGGCACGGCCCGCGAGGTGGAGATGGTGGGCACGGCCACTCCGGCGGCGGAGGCGGTCGGGGCGATGGCGGTGGCACCGGCGGCGGTCATGGCGATGGCAACGGCAACGGCGCCCGCTGACTCGCAGGTGGGTTAGGACGTGGCCGGTGCGCCGGCCGCCGGACCGGGTGGCGCCGGCTGGTCGCCCTGCACGGTTCGTGGGGTGGGCGCGGTCGTGGTGGGCGCCGGACCGGTGTCGGTGCTCGAGGCGGTGGGCGCTCGACCGCCGGCAAGAGTTCCGATTGCGATCGTGATCAGCGCCCCGAGGATCAGCGCGGACGGTTCGCCGGGCTTGAGCAGGTTCAGCTGCGAGCCGAGAGTGGCCGCCGCGACCGGCACACCGAGCTGAGCAGAGGCCAGTGCGCCGAGAGCCAGCGGCTGGCCGGTCAGCCGCATGGTCGAATGCGTGAGGACGGCGCCGAGCCCGAGTACGACCCCCAGCACGATGTACGACGGGTGGCTGCCGAGCGCGCGCAGGTCCAACGAGGCGCCGAGCCAGACGAAGAACAGCGGACCGAAGAAGCCTTCCGTGATCCCGAACAGCTGTCGCGCGAGGCGGCGGGGCTCGCCCACTGCTGCGAGCGCAATGCCGAAGGTGAAGCCGGCCAGCATGATCGAGACGTGGGTCTGGACGGCCAGCGCCGCGAGTGCGAAGAGGACGGTCAGGCTGATTCGTAGCTCGAGCGCGAACTGGCGATCCTCGCTGACCTCGTGCAGGCGGTGGCGCAGTCCGCGCTTCTCGACGTACACGAGGGCGACGTAGAGCACTGCGGCGCAGGCGATGACGGCGAGTGCGCCGAGCGCGGCACGCGCGGCGTGTGACGGGTCGATCGCCAACGGCAGGGCCACGATGCATGCGGCGTCGGCGACCGCGATCTGCGGCAGCATCTCGATCACCGCGGGCCCGCCGAGGCCGAGCGAGCTGACGATCGGAAGGATCAGCGCCGCCGAGGACGATGCCATCAGTACGGCGTACAACGACGTGTGACCGGTGCCGAAGATGTGCGACACCAGAAGCGCAACCGGCACGGAGATCGCGCCGATGCCGAGCGCACGGGCCAGTCCGGTCCGCAGCGCCGTTTTCATGCTTGCGTCGCGGACCGGGACATGCGAGCCGGCGACGAACATCACCAGCGCAAACCCGATGTCGGCGAGCAGGGTGAAGGTGGAGTTCTGCGCATGCAGCCGGTTGAAGCCCGTGGCGCCGAAGGTGATCCCGGCGGCCAGCTCCCCGAGCACGACGGGAAGGTGCCAGGAACGCGGATAGGCGAGCAGCGGCCCCAGGATGCCGATCAGCGCGATCAGCGCGAGGGTGGCGAAGCTCACGTGGTGCGCTGTCTCGTCACGAGCGCGACGAGGCGGCAGGGGATGTCGGTGTTCTCGTCGTAGTGGTAGCTGGCGCACACCCGGTGGTAGCCGTCGGCGATCTGGAGAAACCGTCCGGTGGCGATGTCGCCCCGCACGAGGAGCACCGGCGACAGCGGCCGGCCCTTTCGGATCTTCTTCAGGTCCGCTGCGACGTGCGGGTTGTCCACGTCGAGCAGTGGAAGGCCGGATGCGCGCAGGATGTCCTTCGCCTTCTGGTGGATCACATCGGCGCCGCGCAGGTCGGTGACCAGGCGCCTCACGACCTCGGCCCGGGCGAGAAGCGTCAGGTAGTTCTCCGCGGCCGGGTAGTCGTGCTCATCCGTTTCGTCCTTCCATATGACGCCAGCCATGCGGATCACCCTCCCAGGCACCTGACGAGTCGGTTGGGGATGAGTATGGCGACAAGTGCAAGGATCGGGGGTCCGGCGAGAGCGAGGAGACGAGATGCGAGTGGCGAGACTGTCGACGGCGGGTGTCGCGACTGTGGTGGTCAGCGGGATGCTGGCCGCACCACTCGCGTTTGGTGTATCCGGAACACATCGTGCGCATCCGGCATCGACGCCGCGAGTCTCGACGGTGGGCCGGATCGCCTACCTCACCAAGCAAGGCGTGCTGAAGACGGCGACGGTGAGATCGGACGGTACGACGTCGTCGGTCAAGAAGCTCGGACCGATCACGAAGGCGTCGGGCAAGCAGACGGTACGGCTCAGCGACGTGGTGGTCTCCGGCAACGGACATTGGATTGCTTGGAACGAGGAGTTGCTCAGCCACGGCGGCGCCTTGCTGCACGCCAGCCTGGTCGATGTGCACGAACCGGCCGGCACGGCGTACCAGGTGAAGAGCCTGCAGGAGCCGGTCGGTTTCGCCGGTAGCCGGCTGGTGACGTACTCGGGTTCGACCAAGCGCCTCGTCCTCACACCGAAGCCGCACCTGGTAAAGGTGGACGACTCGGGTCTGCCACTCGCGACGTACGCGCACGGCGTCATCGACTCGAAGGCCTTGGAGGCCCCGAAGGGCCCGAGCCAGACCTGGGAGGTGCGGCTCACCTCGTTCGCCGGTTCGCACGTCGTCCTGCACCGTTACGTGCTCTCGCCGACCGACTTCCGCTACCCGGATCTCGCCTGGGTCAGCGGTGACGGCAAGCGCGTCGTCGTCGAGAGAGGCAACCACCAGGACTTCGGCGGGCTCGGCCCGTCCTCGCTGGCCGACGAGTTCCACCTGACCGCACCGCACTCCCGCGCGACCCTCGGTCACTACGGCACGGACAAGGCCGCCTGGCGGATCGGCGGGGTCGCGTTCGCGGGGTCCTCGAACTCGGTGTGGGCGATGTGGGAGCGGCTCACGACGACCGGCGCGACCAGCGTGGTCGCGCGCTACAAGAGCGGTGCCTGGAAGCTCGAGGAGGCGCACGGTGTCGCGGTCGCGGCGAATGCGCACGGCGACGTGATCACCCAGCCGGGCAAGTGGGTCAACCCGTCGAAGGTCGAGGAGGAGTTCGAGCCGGTGCCGAGCGGCGACGCCCGGCTGCGTGACGGCGCCGGAACGGTGACGCTGCACGCGTCCGGCAGTTTCTTCGCCTTCATCGCCTGAGGCCCGCGCGGACTAGAGGAACGCCCCAGACGGCAGGTAGCACTTCGGTGGTGTTCCGCCGCGCCAATACGCCGGGCCCGCCGGGGTCACCGACAGTCGTGCCCGGTAGGCGATCCGGATCGCCCACTGCTGCTCGGCGTTGAGGTGATAGATCGACGCCGGCTTGCCGGCCTGCGAGATCTGCCCGAGGCAGTGCCACAGCAGGGCGCTCGCCGTGTCCTCGTCGGTGGCCGCGAGCGTGGTGACCAGCGTGTTGCCGCGGACGTAGGCGTAGCCGCGGCCGCCGTCGGCCTCGTCGACGACGTACATCGTGAACTCATCGGCGAGCCAGCGCTGGTCCGGGCCGTGCGGCGCGCCGCGGACGACGAGGTCGACGTCGTCCGCGAAGTCGATGTCGGCGACGCTTCCGGGACGCACGCGGGCATCAGGGCCAGGAAGCGCCGTGGCGTCGATCGGACCTTCGGCGTCGAGCTGCGGATAGGTGTTGAAGCCGCTGGTCGCGTAAAGCCGCATGGCGCGCGGATCGTGGGTCGACAGGATGAACGAGCGAGCGCTTCCGTCGGCATAGGTCAACGCGGCATCGAGGAGCTTCCGGCCGATGCCCGTGGACTGCGCGGTGGGGTCGACGTGCAGCAGCGAGAGGCCCCAGAGGTCGCCTCGGCGCAGCGCGAGGGCGGCGCCAACGACGCGGTCGTTCTCGACCGCCGCCCACGCGCCGCCCGGGTCATGGGTAAGGAAGTGGTGGAAGCGATGCTGCATCCGGGCGAGCCGGGCAGCGTCGGGTGGGGTGGTGATCTCGGGGTCGTCGGGATACAGCACCGCGAACGCCGCGACCTGGGCCCGGGTCGCCTGTTCGACGTCCGCCTCGACCATGGGCCGGATCTCCACTCGCATCCCTCCTGACTAGCAGGCCGGGCAGGATGTCGGCATGCGGGTCGTCGTCGCGCCGGACTCGTACGGCGGCTCGTTGACCGCGCAGGAGGTCGCTGCTGCCGTCGCCGCCGGCTGGCGCGCGGTCTCGCCGGACGACGAGCTCATTGAGGTGCCACTGTCCGACGGCGGATCAGGCTTCGCGGCCGTGCTCGCGACCTTGCCGGCGGCGCAGCGGGTGGCAGCCGCTTGCACCGGACCGACCGGTCGACCGCTCCAGGCTTCCGTGGTGCGGATCGGCGCCACGGCATACGTCGAAAGTGCGCTCGCGTGCGGTCTCGACCTGCTGCTGGCCCTCGATGGTGACGTGCGCACCGCAACGACGTACGGCGTGGGAGAGCTGATCGGCGCAGCCGCGGACCTCGGCGGGGTGGACACGATCGTCGTGGGGCTCGGCGGCTCGGGCACCAACGACGGGGGAGCAGGTGCGCTCGCCGCGCTCGGTGCTCAGCCCGCTGCGGCGCTCGCCGGCGGTGGGGTCGCACTGCGTGGCCTCGACCGGGTCGATCTGCCGGCGTCGCTCGCTGTGCGGCTGGTCGCGGCGACCGATGTGGACAGCCCGCTGCTCGGGCCTCGTGGCGCCAGCGCGGTCTACGGGCCGCAGAAGGGGGCCGATCCGGAGGCAGTGGCGGAACTCGAGGCCGGCGTGACGCGCTGGGCCGAGGCCGTCGAGGTCGGGACCGGCCGCCCCGGGCTTCGGGACATGGCCGGTGCGGGCGCGGCCGGCGGGCTGGGGTTCGGGCTGTTCGCCCTCGGAGCCGAGCGCAAGTCGGGCGCGGAGCTCGTCGTGGCCGCGACCGGATTGGCCGCCCTCGTTGCGGATGCCGATCTCGTGGTGACCGGTGAAGGAAGGTTCGACCCGACGTCACTGCGCGGGAAGCTGCCGGCCGTCGTCGCTCGGGTGGCCCAGGGCTGCGGGGTGCCGTGCATCGTCGCCGCCGGACAGGCCGCGGTCGGCACCCGGGACGCCGCGGCGCACGGGATCGACGAGGTCTGGTCGGTCACCGACGCGCTGGGGTCGGTCGATGCGGCGCTGGGCGCGGGTGGGGATGGCGTGGCTGAGCTCGGGCGGCGGATCGCGGGAGCCTGGGCGCGCTGATCGCCGCTGCGTGCACGCGTGAGCCGCCGTACCTGTGGAATCATGGAGATCGGGAACATCGGCAGACCGCTCGAGGTTCCACGGGTTGAGCCGGCGACCGGCCGGCGGGGCGGGACCGCACCGCGAGACAACCGCGACAGGGAGTTCACCGGATGACCGACACCGCGACCGAGACCTCGGCCACCACGCCGACCAGCGTCGTGCTCACCGACACCGCCGCCACCAAGGTCAAGCACCTGCTCGACCAGGAGGGGCGCGACGACCTCGCGTTGCGGATCGCCGTCCAGCCCGGTGGCTGCTCCGGCCTCCGCTACCAGCTTTTCTTCGACGAGCGCACGCTCGACGGTGACGAGTTCGCGGACTTCGGCGGCGTGAAGGTCGTGGTCGACCGGATGAGCAGCCCCTACCTCAGCGGCGCGACCATCGACTTCGTCGACACGATCGAGAAGCAGGGCTTCACGATCGACAATCCCAACGCGACCGGCTCTTGCGCCTGCGGAGACTCCTTCCACTAGTCGCGGCGCCCGGACGGCCGCTGGCGGCGTTGTCGTCGTCGGCGGTAGGTCCACTACCGCCCTGCATCTAGAACACGTCGAATGCTGCTTCGGCGACTCTTGCTGCGGAGGCGGGGATAGCGATCCGCGCCGGCGGCGCGGGTGGCGGTTCGGCCTGCGAGCCGTGCCGGTCGAACGTCGAGGCGGGGATCGCACGGGCGTCCCGCACGAGCTCGCTGAGGCTCTCGGCGTCCTCGATAACCGGTAGTCCCACGGCGGCGGGCTTCGACACGCGCTCGACGCTATGGGCGACCCGTGGGTAACGCCAGGTCTACCGACGGGTAGTTTGCCCGGGTGCGGATTGCCGTCAGCGGCTCGATCGCGACCGACCACCTGATGACGTTCAGCGGCAGCTTCTCGAAGCAGCTGATCGCCGAGCGCCTGCATCATGTGTCGTTGTCCTTTCTGGTGGACGAGCTCGAGATCCGGCGCGGTGGGGCGGCTGCCAACATCTGCTTCGGGCTGGCTGCGCTCGGCCTTCGGCCCGTACTGGTCGGCTCGGTCGGTCCCGACTTCGAGGAGTACCGCCAGTGGCTGGACGCACACGGCGTCGACACCAGCGGCGTCCGGGTGTCGAAGACGCTTCAGACCGCTCGGTTCATCTGTACGACGGACTCGGAGCAGGCCCAGATCGCGACCTTCTACGCCGGGGCCATGAGCGAGGCACGAGACATCGACCTCGACACGATCGGCGACATCGACCTCGTGGTCGTCAGCCCGAACGACCCCGCCGCGATGATCGAGCACACCAGGTACTGCCGGGACCGCGGGCAGCGCTTCGCCGCCGACCCGTCGCAGCAGCTGGCCATCCTGGAGGACGAGCCGATTCGTGAGCTGGTCGTCGGCGCGGACCTGCTCTTCGGCAATGCCTACGAGGCCGCGCTGCTGGAACACAAGACCGGCTGGTCGGCGAGCGACGTCCTCGAGCAGGTCGGCACGAGAGTCACCACGCGCGGGGCCGACGGGATCGTCATCGAGCGCGCCGGGGAGGCGGCGATCACGGTTCCCGTCGTACCGGCTCCGGCCATCCTCGAACCGACCGGCGTCGGTGACGCCTTCCGTGCCGGATTCTTCGCCGCGACGTCCTGGGACCTCTCACTCGAGCGGGCGGCGCAGCTCGGCGCGCTGCTCGCGACCTGGTGCGTGGAGTCGGTCGGCCCGCAGGAGTACGTCGTGGACGCCGGGCGGGCGAGGGAGCGCCTGGCCGGGGCGTACGACGAATCCGCGGCGGACGAGATTGCCGCCCACCTGTGACCCCTGACGGCCGGTCCGGGACACGCCGCCCCTCAGCGCGGGCGCTCGCGGGCGCTGCGTTAGGGTTTTCGCGTGCTGCCTGAGAGCCCTTTGAGCTTGCTGTCGCGAGCTCGCCGGACCGCTCGGCGCCACCCTTCCGAGCGTCGTCGCGGGCGGCTGCGCTTGGCCCGGCTGTTGGTCCTCGGCGCGCTCGCCCTGCTCGCCACCGGTTGCACCGGCGAGGCGGCGAAGTGGGAGCGTGGGGGCTGGCCGGCCCCGGTCACGATCCAGGGGCGCAACGCGCTGCACCTGTGGCAGGGAGCGCTGCTCGCGTCGCTGATCGTCGGCGGCCTGGTCCTCGGCATGATCGTCTTCTCGGCGGTCATGTTCCGCAGGCGTTCGCCCGACCAGATCCCGCGCCAGGTGCGCTACAACCTCCCGATCGAGGTCCTCTACACCTTCATCCCGATCGTGATCGTCTCGGTGTTGTTCTACTTCACCGCGATCGGCGAGAGCAGCGAGGACAAGATCAACAACAAGCCGGCGCTGCAGGTCGGAGTGGTCGGTTTCCAGTGGTCGTGGCAGTTCAACTACGCGAGCCACCGGCTGTCCATCACCGGCCGTCCCGGACAGCCGCCCCAGCTTGTGTTGCCGGTGGGGGAGCAGATCCACTTCCACCTGACCTCACCCGATGTCATCCATTCCTTCTGGGTCGTGCCGTTCCTGTTCAAGCGTGACGTGATCCCCGGACATCCGAACCAGTTCGAGATCACGATCACGCAGCAAGGCACGTTCCAAGGCAGATGTGCGGAGTTCTGCGGGATCCACCACGACGAGATGCTGTTCACCGTGAGGGCGATCTCGAAGCCGGCCTTCCAGGCCTGGCTGGCCCAGGCCCAGCAGACGGCCGCCAACGGCACGAATCCTGAATACACCGTGTATACGGGGCCGTCGGAGGGACCGAGCCTGTGACCGTCGTCGAACCCGTCCGCGCCCAGCGGGTCCGCCCTCAGCGGGTGCAGGTGATGCCCGGTAGCCGGATCGTGCGCTGGATCACCACGACCGACCACAAGACGATCGGGCAGATGTACCTCATCACCTCGTTCATCTTCTTCCTGGTCGGCGGGGTGATGGCCGAGATCATGCGGACCGAGCTCGCCCGCCCCGGCCTGCAGGTGGTGAGCACCGAGACCTACGACCAGCTGTTCACGATGCACGGCACGATCATGTTGCTGTTCTTCGCGACGCCGCTGTTCGTCGGATTCGCGAACTGCATCATGCCGCTGCAGATCGGTGCGCCGGACGTCGCGTTCCCGCGGCTGAACATGTTCAGCTACTGGCTGTTCCTGTTCGGCGGTCTGATCATGATGTCCGGCTTCCTCACGCCAGGCGGCGCCGCGGACTTCGGCTGGTTCGCCTACGCGCCGCTATCCAGCGCGCTCTACTCGCCCGGCCCGGGTGCTGACCTGTGGATCATGGGTCTCACGCTGTCCGGGTTCGGCACGATCCTCGGCGGCGTCAACTTCATCACGACGATCATCTGCCTGCGCGCGCCCGGCATGACGATGTTCCGGATGCCGATCTTCACCTGGAACATCCTGTTCACGTCGATCCTGGTGCTGGTCGCCTTCCCCGTCCTTGCCGCTGCGCTGCTCGCCCTCGAGGCCGACCGCAAGTTCGGCGCGCACGTGTTCGATGCCAACAACGGCGGCGCGATCCTCTGGCAACACCTGTTCTGGTTCTTCGGCCATCCCGAGGTGTACATCGTCGCCTTACCCTTCTTCGGGATCATCACTGAGGTGATCCCGGTCTTCAGCCGCAAGCCCTTGTTCGGCTACAAGGGCCTGGTCTTCGCGACGATGTCGATTTCCGCGCTGTCGATCACCGTGTGGGCGCACCACATGTTCGCGACCGGCGCCGTGCTGCTGCCGTTCTTCTCGCTGCTGTCGTTCCTCATCGCCGTACCCACGGGGGTGAAGTTCTTCAACTGGATCGGCACGATGTGGCGCGGCGCGATCTCGTTCGACACCGCGATGCTGTTCGCGATCGGCTTCCTGATCACCTTCCTGCTCGGCGGGCTGACCGGCGTCATGCTGGCGTCGCCGCCGATCGACTTCCACGTCAGCGACTCCTACTTCGTGGTCGCACACTTCCACTACGTGCTGTTCGGAACCGTGGTGTTCGCGATGTTCTCCGGCTTCTACTTCTGGTGGCCGAAGATGACCGGCACGATGCTCGATGAGCGACTCGGGAAGGTGCACTTCTGGACTCTGTTCGTGGGCTTCCATACGACGTTCCTCGTCCAGCACTGGCTAGGGGTCGAGGGCATGCCGCGCCGCTACGCCGACTACCTCCCCAGTGATGGCTGGACCACCCTGAACACCGTCTCCACGATCGGTGCGTACATCCTCGGCTTGTCCATGCTCCCGTTCATGTACAACGCATGGCGGTCCTGGGTGGGGAAGAACGAACGGGTGGTCGGCGACGACCCATGGGGCTATGGCAACTCACTGGAATGGGCGACGTCGTGCCCGCCGCCGCGGCACAACTTCACCTCCATCCCGCGGATCCGGTCCGAACGGCCGGCCTTCGACCTGCACTACCCGCATCTGTCCGGCCTGCCCGAGACGAGCCCGGCCTTGGTCGCTGTCGAGGACCACGCATGAAGATCGAGGGCTTTCTCTTCGCGTTCATCGCGGTTTTCCTCGCAGGGACCGACATCGTGTACTGGTATACCTCCCACGATCCGACAGGGACGACGGCGCTGGCCCTTGCCACCTGCCTCGGCGCGCTGGTCGGCTCCTACCTGCTGGTCACCGCCAAGCGAATGGGTCCCCGCCCGGAGGACCGCAAGGAAGCCGAGATCAGCGACGGCGCGGGCGAGATCGGTTTCTTCAGCCCGTACAGCTGGGCGCCGCTGTGGTGCGCGATCGCGGCTGCGACGTTCTTCAGCGGGATCGTGTTCGGCTGGTGGCTGTGCTTCATCGGGGTGGCGCTCGCCGTCCCTGCGGTGGGCTCGATGGTCTTCGAGTATCTCTCCGACGACCCTGCTGCCTAACCCGTGAACCCGCGCGGGTGAACCCGCCGCGCTCGGCCGGTCAGCCGGCCGCGGCCCGCCAGCGCGCGCCTGCGTTCGCCGCGGCGAGCCGGGCGTGTTCGGCCACTTCGGTCTGAATCGGGTCACGAGCGGGCCGCTCGGCGCGGTTGATGGCATCGGAGTCCGGATCAGCCGTGCTGGCCAGGTCGCAGAGCAGCGTGAGCGGAACGTGCTCGTGCAGCAAGGTCATGACCGTGCTGTTCATCGAGTCGTGCCGGATCGAACGATGGCTCATGGCGATGCCCTTTCCCAGTCACAAACCACACTAATGTCATTTTCACCGGACACCGCGCATCTCGCGGGCGTTTCCCGGCTCATTGGGGATGGGTGTGGTCGGTCCAGCGCGTCCCGTCCCACCACCGGACGAGGCCGGCGACCGACGGGTCCGGATACCAGCCCGGCGGCGGCCCACTCGGACCGGTCGGTGGGTCGCCGGCGGGTGACTGGCCCGCGTATCCCGCAACCGGGCGCGGGGTGCGGGCCCGCCCCCGGCGCACCGAGCCCACGATCGCCATCGTCACCCCGATGATCAGCACGAGGAACCCGACGCCGAGCAGGCCGAGCCACCCGGCCACCCGGCGGGCCAGGCTGCCGAGCGTGTTCGACACCACGACCTGTACGCCGGGCGGGCCGCCGACGTGGACGTCGTACGTCCCCGCCTGATGGATCATGAACTGCACCATCGCGTCGTACTGCGTCGACCCTCTCGTCAGCACCTCGTTGACCGAGCCGGGCGCGATCGTCGGCACCACCAGCCCGCCGGCGCCCGTGACGGCGACCTGTTGCGGGGAGAGCGTGGCGAGCTGCGCTTGTGACACGAAGACGTCGTAGCTGCCCGAGGACAGGTGGCGCTGGATGGTGACGGGGGTTGTGTAGACCGGGCTGCCGACGTTGTTGATGATCGGGCCGATGGCCTTGAATCCGCCGAGGACGGCCAATGCGACGCCGACGGCCATCACCGCGACCGCGATGCTCAGCCGTGGCCCGGGCAGCGGACCGACAGGTTCGGCAGAGGTTTCGCTCATCGCCGACCAGCCTGCCCGATCAGGCGTGCCGGGGCCGTGCACCGCGCCGCCGATAGGTCAGCATTGAGTCGTGGCGGAGCCGTTGCGGGTCAACGCCCGGGTCGAGATCCCCGCCGGGGAGCTCACCTGGCGCTTCTCGCGCTCGTCCGGGCCGGGCGGCCAGTCGGTCAACACC
>DATJSI010000048.1 GCA_035504215.1 Mycobacteriales bacterium | reverse complement strand
CGCGATCCGCTCGGCGACCAGGTTCTCGCGAATCATCCCGTCCAGGCTGGTTGCCGTCGTGTATTCGGAGTGCGCTCGAGACGTCAACGAGTCCGGGTTGAGGTCCGGTGTGCCGCCGAGCTGGTTGATCCGCTCGGCGAGCTTGTCGGCGTGACCCTGCTCCTCGTTGGAGTGGACCAGGAACTCCGCGGCGACCGGCTCGGCGTCCAGGCCCTTGGCCGCGAAGTGGTGCTGGCGGTAGCGCAACGTGCACACGATCTCGGTCGCGAGCGAGGCGTTGAGCACCTCGATCACCCGGTCGAGGTCGGCGCCGTACGCCGACGTGACCGGACCCTTCTCCATCTCGATCCTCGCCTGCTCCCGCAGCGTCTTCACATCGGTCAGGAAGTCAGCCATCGAACCCTCCACGCTGGTGGTGACCCGCGCTCGCCACGGTTGGCCCTAGTATCTCCGCACCCCGAATCGGCACAACAACGGCCTAACCGGCGGCCGAAGCCCGGCGTCTGGATGATCACGGTCCCGGGCGCTCAACCAGACCCGGTCGAATGACGATTCAGCACCATGAGCACGCACCCGTGGTGGGCGGACGACGCCGTCGCGGCGAAGGTCCAGGAGCCGTTCCGGAGCGACGGCGAGTTCTGGACCAGCCTCGCCGCGAGCGCGGACGCCCTGCTCACCTTGGTGGCGGCAGCCGGTGTGTGCGCCGCGCTCGCCGTCTCCGGCGTCGGCGGCTGGGCGCTGCTGCCCTTCGTCGTACCTGCGGCGTTCACGACCCGTGCCTGGCTGGTCTCACGGCGCTCGAGCCGGCACAGCCAGGCGGTGTTCGAGGATCGCCGGTCCTGGCGCGAGGCCGAGCGCTCGGCGGTAGCGGCCGGCTTCATTCGCGTGCTGGGCCACCGCCACCACGACCGGCGCGGCTGACCCCGCGGGGGCGGCGAAAGGGCTCCCCTAGACTTCTCCCAGAATGTCCGTGTCGGTCTCCCCCACGACCTTCCGCCGGCTCTCCGTCGCCGTAGCGGTCTCGCTCGGTGCGATCGTGGTCACCGGCGCGGCGGTGCGGCTTACGTCCTCCGGCCTCGGCTGTCCGGACTGGCCGCGCTGCACGGCGACATCTCTTGTCGCACCCGCGTCCTACCACGCCCTCGTCGAGTTCGTGAACCGCGTGATCACCTCGCTCGTCGGCGTGTTCGTCGGCCTGGTGGCGGTCGCCTCGCTGCTGCGCAACCCCCGGCGCCGCGACCTCGCGTGGCTGTCCTGGAGCCTGGTCGCCGGCTTCCTCGGCCAGGCCGTGATCGGCGGCCTCTCGGTGCTCTACCACCTGGCGCCACCGTGGGTGATGGCCCACTTCCTGCTCTCGATGGTCTTGCTCTGGGCCGCTCTGGTCCTGGTGCACCGCGCGGACCCCGAGTGGTACCCACGTGCGCCCGATGTCGCCCGCCCGCTGGTGCTGCTCGGGCGGCTCCTGGTCTGCGTCGCCGCCGCTGTGCTGTTCCTCGGCACGGTCACGACCGGCACCGGGCCACACGCCGGGTCCGGAGCGCACGTCAAGCGACTGCACCTGCTTCCCCTCGAGCGGATCACCCAGTTGCACGCGGACTCCGCGCTGCTCCTGACCGGCCTGGTCATCGCGACGCTGTTCGCGGTGCGGCTGACGCCGACACCCGACTTGGTGCGTCGTCGCTCCAACTTCCTCGCCGGCATGGTCCTGCTCCAGGTCGCGATCGGCTACACGCAGTACTTCCTCAACCTGCCGCCGAGCGTGGTGGAGCTGCATGTCGCAGGAGCGACCGTGCTGTGGAGTGCGACGATCTGGCTGCAGCTCGGCTTCACCGCGCCGGTGCCCACACCGGGGGCCGAGCCGGCACTCAGACGAACTGGCTCAGCGCCACTGCGACAAACAACAGCGTCAGGTAGCTGATCGAGCGATGGAACAGCGCGAGCGGCTTGGGCTGCTCGCCGCGACGGACCCTGCGGTCCAACCGATGGGCCTCGACGAGGAACCAGGCGCCGAGCACGACGGAAACCGCCGCGTAGAGCGGCCCGGCTCCGAACGGGATCAGCAACAGCGAGGCCGCCACCATCGCCCAGGAGTAGACGACGATCCGCCGGGTCACCGACCGCTCGGTCGCTACCACGGGCAGCATCGGGACGCCTGCGGCGGCGTAGTCGTCCTTGAACCGCAGCGCCAGCGCCCAGAAGTGCGGTGGCGTCCAGAGGAACACCACCGCGAAGAGCACCACCGCGGGCCAGCCGACATCACCGCGAATGGCGGACCAGCCGATCAGCACGGGGAAGCATCCGGCCGCTCCGCCGATGACGATGTTCGACGGCGTACGCCGCTTCAGACCCAGGGTGTAGACGAAGACGTAGAAGGCGATCGCTGCGTCGGCCAGTCCGGCGGACAACCAGTTGACGCCGAGGCCGAGCACCAGCGTGGCGACCGCGCCCAGGACGATCCCGAACCGCAGAGCGGCGACCGGCGGGACCTGATGGCGGGCGAGCGGCCGGCGGCGGGTCCGCGACATCACCGCGTCGATGTCCCGGTCTACGAAGCAGTTGATGGTGTTGGCGCTTCCGGCCGCCAAGGTGCCGCCGACCAGGGTCGCGGCAGCGGTCCAGAGATCGGGCAGACCGCGCGCGGCGAGCACCATGACCGGGAGCGTGGTCACGAGCAGCAGCTCGATGATCCGCGGCTTGGTGAGGGCGACGTAGCGTCCGACGGTGTCGCGGAGCCCGGCTCCGAGGGCAACCGCGGGCGAGGCCACCTGGGTCACGTGGATCCTCTGGTTCGGGCGGGCCGTGCCCGGATCGCGGCTACCGCCGGCCGCGGGACGCGGCCAAGAGGAATCCTAACCGCGGCATTGCGCCCGGGCCGCGATGGGTATCACCGCCGGGGCGTTGCCCCGGCGCGCGCCGTCACTACGCTCGACAATGATCACTACGTCCGAGGAGCACTGTGAGCACTTCGAAGCAATCGGCACTCACCTGGACCGACGAGGACAAGCTCGCGGTCGACGTGATCCGGGGCCTCGCGATGGATGCGGTGCAGGCCGCGGGCAACGGTCATCCGGGCACCGCCATGAGCCTGGCCCCGGCGGCGTACCTGCTCTTCCAGCGGCTGATGCGCCACGACCCGACCGACGCCGCCTGGACCGGTCGGGACCGGTTCGTGCTCAGCTGCGGGCACTCCAGCCTCACGCTCTACATCCAGCTGTTCCTCTCCGGGTACGGCCTGACGATGGAGGATCTCCGGCTGCTCCGCCAATGGCAGTCGCTCACGCCCGGCCACCCGGAGCACGGCCACACGATCGGCGTCGAGACCACCACCGGTCCGTTGGGCCAGGGCGTCGGCAATGCCGTCGGCATGGCGATGGCCGCGCGCTACGAGCGCGGTCTCTACGACCCCGGCGCCGCACCGGGTGAGAGCCCGTTCGACCACACCATCTGGTGCTTCGCCTCGGACGGCGACATGGAGGAGGGCATCTCCTCGGAGGCCAGCTCGCTCGCCGGCCACCAGCAGCTCGGCAACCTGGTGATGCTCTACGACGACAACCACATCTCGATCGAGGGCAACACCCGGGTCGCCTTCAGCGAGGACGTCGGCGCCCGCTACGCGGCGTACGGCTGGCACGTGCAGCACGTCGAGGACGTCAACGACGTGCAGGCGGTGTACGACGCGTTCGTCGCGGCCAGGGCCGAGACCGGGCGCCCGAGCATCGTGATCGTGCACTCGATCATCGGCTGGCCGGCGCCGACCAAGCAGAACACCGGAAGCGCGCACGGCGCCGCGCTCGGCGCCGACGAGGTCGCCCGGACCAAGGAGATCCTCGGCTTCGACCCGGCGGTCAGCTTCTACTGCCCCGACAACGTGCTGGCGCACACCCGCGAGGTGGTCGACCGTGGCCGCGAGGCGCACGCGGAGTGGCAAAAGCGCTTCGACGCCTGGGCGGCGGGGAACCCCGAGCGGGCAGCGGAGTTCGAGCGAATCGCCAACCGCCGGCTGCCCGAAGGGTGGGACGCGAAGCTGCCCGACTTCGCCGGCGAGGAGTCGCTGTCCACCCGCAAGGCGAGCGGAGCCGTCATCAACGCGATCGCCCCGTCGATGCCGGAGTTCTGGGGCGGGTCGGCCGACCTGGCCGAGAGCAACCTCACCGACATCGAAGGCGCGGAGGACTTCCTGCCCGAGGCACATGGCGGTTCGCCGTACGGCCGGATCCTGCACTTCGGCATCCGCGAGCACGCGATGGGCGCGATCCTCAACGGGATCGTCCTGCACGGCGGCACGCGTGCCTTCGGCGGCACCTTCCTGACCTTCTCCGACTACATGCGGGGCGCGGTGCGGCTGGCTGCGCTGATGAAGGCGCCGGTGACGTATGTCTGGACCCACGACTCGATCGGGCTCGGTGAGGACGGCCCCACTCACCAGCCGGTCGAGCACTTGGCGGCGCTCCGCGCGATCCCGGGCCTCGACGTCGTTCGCCCCGCGGATGCGACCGAGACGGCAATCGCCTGGCGCACGATCATCGAGCACGGCGACCGGCCGGCCGGGCTGATCCTGTCCCGCCAGAACCTGCCGGTGATCGACCGCTCGACGCATGCGTCGGCGGACGGCGTCACCCGCGGCGCGTACGTGCTCGCCGAGGCGAGCAGCGGAACGCCCGAGGTGATCCTCATCGCGACCGGCAGCGAGACCACCCTCGCGCTACAGGCTCGCGACCTGCTCGAGGCCGACGGCACACCCACCCGGGTCGTCTCGATGCCGTGCCGGGAGTGGTTCGAGGCACAGGACGCCTCGTATCGCCAGGAGGTGCTGCCGCCGGCGGTCCGCGCCCGGGTGTCGGTCGAGGCGGCAGTGAGCTTCGGCTGGCGCGACTTCGTCGGCGACGCGGGCGAGTGCGTCTCCCTGGAGCACTACGGCGCGAGCGCGCCGTACCAGATTCTGTTCGAGCAGTTCGGGTTCACGCCGGATCGGATCGTCGCGGCTGCCCACGCCAGCCTGTCCAAGGTTGGCGCCACCAAGGGGTCGACCACCGGAAACTAGACCGACAAGCGAACTGAGGAGCAGCATGACCGACCCGCTGAAGGAACTGTCCGAAGCCGGCGTCGCCATCTGGCTGGATGACTTGTCGCGCGAACGGCTGGTGAGCGGCAGCCTGGCGACGATGATCCGCGACTCGCACGTCGTCGGCGTCACTACCAACCCGACGATCTTCCAGCACGCGATCAGCGGCAGCGCGCTCTACGACGAGCAGGTCAAGGACCTCGCGATCCGAGGGGTCGGCATCGGCGAGGCGTTGCGTTCCGTCACGGCGCACGACGTCCGCGCGGCGTGCGACCTGTTCCGGCCCGCGTACGAAGCGAGCGACGGTGTCGACGGACGGGTCTCGATCGAGGTGTCCCCTGCACTCGCCAACGACACCGAGAAGACGATCGCCGAGGCACGCGAGCTGTGGTGGCTGGTCGACCGCCCCAACCTGTTCATCAAGATCCCGGCGACCGTCGAGGGCGTGCCCGCGATCGAGCAGGCGCTGTCAGAGGGCATCAGCGTCAACGTCACCTTGATCTTCTCCCTGCAGCGCTACGGCGACGTCATCGACGCGTTCTTCTCCGGCCTCGAGCGCGCGCGGTCGGCGGGACACGACCTGTCGAGGCTCGGCTCGGTCGCGTCCTTCTTCGTGTCGCGCGTGGACACCGAGGTCGACAGCCGGCTGGACAAGCTGGGCACCGACGAGGCGAAGCAGCTGCGCGGCAAGGCCGCCATTGCCAACGCCCGGCTCGCCTACCAGCTGTTCGAGGAGAAGTTCGACTCCGATCGGTGGCGAGCGCTGGCCGCGGTCGGCGCGAAGCCGCAACGACCGTTGTGGGCGTCGACGTCGACGAAGGACCCGGCGTACGAGGACACGATGTACGTCGTCGAGCTGGTCGCTTCCGGAACCGTCAACACGATGCCGGAAAGCACGCTGCGAGCGGTCGCGGACCACGGCGTGATCACGGGCGACACGATCCGCTCGAACTACAGCGACGCGCAAAGCGTCCTCGATCGGCTCGCCGCGATCGGCATCGACTACGACGATGTCGTGCATGTACTCGAGATCGAGGGGGTTGAGAAGTTCGACACCTCGTGGAACGAGCTCACCGACTCCGTCCAGGGCGAGCTCGAGAAGCTGGCGGGTGGGAAGTGACCAACACGCCTGACGGCGATGGAACCGCGGTCCGGGTACATATCGGTGGCAGCGAGCTCAATGAGATCACCGACGAGACGATTGCGTCGCTTGCGGGCGTGCCCGCAGCGATCGTCGCGAAGGACGCGACGCTGTGGGGCCCGGACGCCGCCGACGAGGCGGCCATCCGGCTCGGTTGGCTCGACTGCGCCACGGTTTCGCGGCCGCTGGTGGCTCGGATCGAGGCGCTACGTGCCGAGCTCACCGCGGGCGGCGTCGACCACGTGGTGCTCGCCGGGATGGGCGGATCGTCGCTGGCGCCGGAGGTCATCGCAGGCACGTACGGCGTCGAGCTGACCACGCTCGACACGACCGACCCCGGCCAGATCGCCGCGGCCCTCAGTGACCGGCTGGCCGGCACCGTGCTCGTGGTCTCGAGCAAGAGTGGCGGAACGCTCGAGACCGACAGCCACCGGCGCGCGTACGAGGAGGCCTTCCGGTCGGCCGGGATCGACCCGGCCGACCGCATCGTCGTCGTGACCGACCCGGGCTCACCACTGCAGAAGATCGCCGACGAGGCCGGCTACCGCGTCTTCGAAGCCGACCCGAACATCGGAGGCCGCTACAGCGCCCTCAGTGCGTTCGGGCTGGTTCCGACCGGCTTGGCCGGCGTACCGGTCGGCGAGCTGCTCGACCAGGCCGCAACGCTCGACACGTTGTCCCACGACGGCGAGGAGAATCCGGCGCTCGTCCTCGGCGCCGCACTCGGCGGCTTCGGCAACGCCGGCCACGACAAGGTCGTGATCGCCAACGACGGTTCTGGCATCAACGGCTTCGGCGACTGGGCTGAGCAGCTGCTCGCGGAGTCGACCGGCAAGAGCGGGCGCGGCCTCTTGCCGGTCGTGGTCGCCGGCACCGGCGCACCCGGGTTCGACCACCGCGAGGACACGCACCTGGTCACGATCGGCGGGTCCCCCGGTCCGACCGGCACCAGCGTGAGCGGCCCGATCGGCGCGCAGTTCCTGCTCTGGGAGTTCGCGACCGCGGTAGCCGGCAAGGTGCTCGGCATCGACCCGTTCAACCAGCCCAATGTCCAGGAGTCGAAGGACAACACCAACGCCGTTCTGGACAAGGCGGGAGACGGGCCGCTCCCCGAGGGCGAGCCGGCCTTCGTCGACGGCGCGATCGAGGTGCACGCCGACGCCCACCTGCTCGGTCACGCAAGGGACATCCCCGGTGTCCTCGATGCGGTGATGGGTGCCATCGAGGAGCGCGGCTACCTGGCCGTCATGGCCTACCTCGACCGGATCCACGACGTTGCCGCATCCGAGCTACGCGACGTACTTGCGAGCCGCACCGCCCATCAGGTGACGTTCGGCTGGGGGCCACGGTTCCTGCACTCGACCGGCCAGTACCACAAGGGCGGACCCCAGGTCGGGGTCTTCCTGCAGATCACGGGGGCCAACGCGTTCGACATCGAGGTGCCGGGCCGGCCGTTCTCGTTCGGCCGCCTGCAGATGGCCCAGGCGCTCGGCGACAGCCAGGCGCTGGAAAGCCGTGGCCGCCCGCTCGTGCGGCTGCACCTGACCGATCGCGCGGCCGGCATCGAGCAGTTGCTCCGCGCCGCCATCGGCAGCGGGCCATGATCATCTCGGGGGCACCGGGCAACCCGCTCCGCGACCCGCGGGACCGCCGGCTGCCGCGCGTGCCCGGCCCGTGCGCGATGGTCGTCTTCGGCGTCACCGGTGACCTGTCCCGCAAGAAGCTCATCCCCGCGATCTACGACCTGTCCAACCGCGGCCTGCTACCACCCGGGTTCGTGTTGCTCGGGTTCGCGCGACGCGACTGGGACACCGGCGACTTCGAGACGCTCGCCCGCAAGGCGGCGCAGGCCGGCTCGCGTACCGAGTTCCACGACGACGTGTGGGAGCGAGTGGCCGGCTCGCTGGTGTTCCTTCCCGGTTCGTTCGACGACGACAATGCGTTCGATCAACTGGCCGACAAGCTGGTCGAGCTCGAGGCCAGCCACGGCATCCAGGGCAACGCGGCCTTCTACCTGTCGATCCCGCCGGTGGCCTTCCCCACCGTGCTCAAGCAGATGCAGCGCACGGGCATGGCGGACGACGCGAAGGCCGGCGGCTGGCGTCGCGTCGTGGTCGAGAAGCCGTTCGGCCATGACCAGGAGTCGGCTCGCGAGCTCAACTCGCTCGTCGACGAGGTGTTCGGCCCTCACAACGTGTTCCGCATCGACCACTACCTCGGCAAGGAAACCGTGCAGAACATGTTGGCGCTTCGGTTCGCCAACACCCTGTTCGAGCCGATCTGGAACGCACACTTCGTCGACTCGGTGCAGATCACGATGGCTGAAGATGTCGGCATCGGCGGGCGCGCCGCCTTCTACGACGCGGCCGGCGCCGCACGTGACGTGCTTCAGAACCACCTGCTTCAGCTGCTCGCACTCACCGCGATGGAAGAGCCGGTGTCCTTCGATGCCGAGTCGATCCGCACCGAGAAGCTGAAGATTCTCAACGCAATCTCCCTTCCCGACGAGCTCGGCCGGTACGCGGTCCGGGGGCAGTACGACCAGGGTTGGCTGGCCGGAGAGCGGGTGCCGGCCTACATCGACGAGAAGGACATCCCCAAGGACTCGATCACGGAGACCTACGCCGCCGTCCGGTTCGGTGTCGAGACCCGGCGCTGGGGGGGCGTGCCGTTCTACCTGCGCACCGGCAAGCGCCTGCCGCGCCGGGTCACCGAGATCGCGGTCGAGTTCAACCGCGCGCCACACCTGCCGTTCGACGCCACCGACACCGTCGAGCTCGGGCACAACCAGCTTGTCGTCCGCGTGCAGCCCGACGAAGGCGTCACTCTGCGCTTCGGCTCGAAGGTGCCCGGCTCGGCGATGGAAGTGCGCGACGTGTCGATGGACTTCCTCTATGGGGAGGCGTTCACCGAGTCCTCCCCCGAGGCATACGAACGGCTCATTCTCGACGTCCTGCTCGGGGACGCGACGCTGTTCCCCCGCAACGAAGAAGTCGACGCGTCCTGGCGGGTGATCGACCGGCTCGAGGCGTTCTGGTCCGGCCAGACCCCCGAGAAGTACCGGGCCGGCGAGTGGGGGCCTCGCGGCGCGGTCGAGATGCTGGCACACGACGGCCGGAGCTGGAGGCGTCCCTGATGGCAACCACGTTGTGGGACACCACGGGCGGCGACGTCGTCCGCGCGCTGCTCGCCGAGCGCCGGGCGGCCGGCGCGCTGGCATCCGGCCTTGCACTCACCCTTGTCGTCGTCGTCGACGAGAAACGTGTCCGCGAGGCTGAGGACGCCGCGACGATCGCGGCCGCCGCGCATCCCTGCCGAGTGCTGATCGTCATCCGGCACTCGATCGACGCGGCGATCCGGCTCGATGCGGAGGTCCAGGTCGGCGGTCGGCTCGGATCGACCGAGGCGGTCGTGATGCGGATGTACGGCCGGCTCGGGCTGCACGCCGAGTCCGTGGTCCTGCCCTTGCTCGCGCCCGACGCGCCGGTGGTCACGTGGTGGCACGGGCCGCCGCCGGACGAGATCGCCACCGATGCACTCGGAGTGCTCGCGAACCGGCGAGTCACCGACTCCGCGCAGGCCGAGGACCCGGTCGCGGCGTTGCGGATCCGTGCGCGGGACTTCCTGTCCGGCGACACCGACCTGGCCTGGACCCGCGCAACGCCGTGGCGATCCCTGCTCGCGTCCGCCCTGGACGGGGTGGAGAGCGAACCAGCGGCCGCCCAGGTGACCGCGGAGCAGGCCAACCCCAGTGCCGTGCTGCTCAGTGGCTGGCTGTCCGGCCGGCTCGGAGTCGAGAGTGCGGTCGACTCCTCGGGCGGTCCGGGCATCACCTGCGCGAGCGTCGAGACCAAGGACGCCGACGGGAACGACTACCGGGTTGCCGTCGAGCGGCCGGACGGGCGGGTCGCGACCCTGACCCGCGGCGAAGAACCGCCCCGCACGCTGCCGCTTCCCCGGCGCGGCCTCGGCGACTTGCTGGCCGAAGAGCTGCGCCGCATGGATCCCGACCCGGTCTACGCCGAGGCCCTCGCGACCGCCACCGGCGTACGGGTCGACCAGACGCCCGGATCCCGGACCCTGGTCTGGCGCGACCCCGCGCTCACGGCCACGTGAGCCCGCCGCTCGTCGTCGTCCACCGGGACGCGACGCTGCTCGCACAGGCCGTTGCCGCGCGGATCATCACCGCGGTCGTCGACGCCCAAGCGGCGCGTGGCGAGGCGAGCATCGTCCTCACCGGCGGCGGCATCGGTGGCGCGACGCTCCGCGAGCTCGCCGGCTCGCCGGCTCGCTTCGCGATCGACTGGCCACGGTTGAACGTGTGGTGGGGCGACGAACGCTACCTGCCACGCGGGCATCCCGACCGCAACGAGACTCAGGCCCGTGACGCGCTGCTCGACCAGGTCGACCTCACGGCGGCCCGCGTGCACGCCATGCCGGCGAGCGACGACCCCGGCGGCGACGACCTCGATGCGGCCGCCGAGCGCTACGCCGACGAGCTGGCCACCGCCTCCACGCCCGAGGACCATGCCGCCGCACCGCAGTTCGACATCCTGCTGCTCGGCGTCGGGCCGGACGGGCACGTCGCGTCGCTGTTCCCCGAGTCCCCTGCGTTGTACGACGCTCGCTCGGTGATCCCCGTGAGAGGGGCACCCAAGCCGCCGCCGACTCGGCTGTCCCTCTCGTTCGAGACCATCAATGCCGCTCGGGAGGTCTGGCTGATCGCGGCCGGCGAGGAGAAGGCGGCCGCGGCGCGGCTCGCGCTCTCCGGCGCCGGCTCCACCGCCGTGCCCGCGGCCGGCGTCAAGGGCAGGGTCGCGACCCGCTGGCTGCTGGACCGAGCCGCCGCCAGCCGCCTACCCAGCGATCTCGCCCGCCCCGCAAGCCCGTAAGCGACCGAGAATGCACGCCGACCGGATCGGCGGGAAGCGGCCGATGGTGAGGTGCGGGCTGGCAAGGCCGCAGGGAGCGCCGCAGGCTGGCCGCCTGCAAGCGACCGAGAACGCCGCCACCGTGACCGCAACGACCGGTACGCACCCCAACCGGATCGGCGGGAAGCTGCCGTTGGTGAGGTGCGGGCTGGCAAGGCCGCAGGGAGCGCCGCAGGCTGGCCGCCTGTAAGCGACCGAGAACGCCGCCGCCGTGACCGCAACGACCGAGAACGCACCCCAACCGGATCGGCGGGAAGCTGCCGTTGGTGAGGTGCGGGCTGGCAAGGCCGCAGGGAGCGCCGCA
>DATJSI010000047.1 GCA_035504215.1 Mycobacteriales bacterium | reverse complement strand
CGACGGCGGCGGGCGTCGCGGGATGCGGGGTGAGGACGCGCACCCGGTCGGTCGTCAGCTCGCCGCTGTCGATGTCGACGACCGCACCCTTGACGCCGGTCCCGCCGACGTCGATGCCGAACCGCAGCGTCTCACCCATTGCGGCCGGTCAGCTGTGCTTGAAGGTCGTTGAGAAGTTCTTGCCGGACGACAGCTTGCTGACGGCAATCAGCAGCGTCTTCCCGCGCTTGCGCTCGTAAGCGACCGCCTTTTCGGCGGTGAGCGACTTGTGGTTAACCTCAGAACCCGAGAACGAGGTCTTGGTGAACGGGTCGAGCGGCGTCTTGTAGTTGTTGATCTGCAGGCCCTGGTCACCGACGTAGGCGTACTCGCCTACCTTCCCGGCTCCGGTGCGTGTCTTGTGCGCGCCGGACGTTAGGTCGTCGACACTCACCGATGTCCTCGACTTCGTCACCGTGACGGTCATGGTGACCTTGTCGCCGGCGGCGAAGCTGATGTCGTTGGAGGAGCTGCCGTTCACCTGGAGCACAGATTCGAACTCGGGCTTTCCCTTGACGCAGCCGACGCCAACCGCGGCAACGTCGACGAAGTACACGTTCTTCTTGTTCGGCTTCGTCTCGACCACTATCGAGGGCCCAACACCGCTGTAGCTCTTCTTGCACGTAATGTTCGGCACAACGACCGTCGTGGTGGCGGAGGTCAGACTTCCCTTTGTCTTCGAGACCAGGTAGCCGGCGAAGAACTTGCTCGCCACGGGCTTCGTCGCTGGCTCGGGATGCGCCGACGCGATCGCCCCGGACATGACCCCGGTGAGCACAAACGCGGCCAAGCCAACCAGCACGGTCCCGAGCAAACGACTCATCTCAGTTCCTCTCCTGTGCAGCAAGCTGGCCGCAGGCACCGTCAATCTCCCTACCACGGGTATCCCGAACGGTAGTGGGCACCCCGGCTGAGCGCAGGACGTCGACGAAGGTGCGCTCGCGCTCCGGCTCCGAGGCGGTCCAGATCGAGCCGGGCGTCGGGTTGAGCGGGATCAGGTTGACGTGCACCAGCCGCCCGGAGAGCAGGCCGGCCAGCAGTTCGGCCCGCTCGCGCTGGTCGTTGATGTCACGTATGAGCGCGTACTCGATCGAGACCCGGCGCCCGGTGGTCTCCGCGTAGCGCCAGGCGGCGGCGAGGACCTCGTCGACCGGCCAGCGCCGGTTGACCGGCACGAGGGTGTCGCGCAGCTCGTCGTCCGGCGCGTGCAAGGAGACGGCGAGCGTCACCTGCAGGCCCTCGGCGGCCAGCTTGTCGATCGCTGGGACCAGGCCCACGGTCGAGACGGTGACGTGCCGCTGGCCGATGCCGAGGCCGGCCGGAGGCGGCTCGGTGATCCGCCGCAGTGCCCGGACGACGGCCGGGTAGTTCGCGAGCGGCTCTCCCATCCCCATGAAGACGACGTTGTCGACCTCGCCGCGGCCGGCGCGCACGATCTGGTCGACGATCTCGGCGGTCGACAGGTTGCGGACCAGACCACCCTGGCCGGTCGCGCAGAAGGGGCAGCCCATTCCGCAGCCGGCCTGCGAGGAGATGCAGATGGTCACGCGGTCCGGGTAGCGCATCACTACGCTCTCCACCAGGGCTCCGTCGTGCAGCCGCCAGAGCGTCTTGCGGGTCAGGCCGGCGTCGCACTCCTGGGTCCGCACGTCAGCCAGCAGCGGCGGCAGGAGGCTGCCGACGAGCTGGTCGCGGCTCGCCGCCGGAAGATCGGTCATCTCGGCCGGATCGGTGACCGTCCGGCCGAAGTAGTGGCGGGAGAGCTGGTCCGCGCGATAGCCGGGCTCACCGACGGCGGCCACCGCGGCTCGGCGCTCGGCCTGGTCCAGGTCGGCGAGGTGGCGGGGCGGCTTCAATGCAGCGGCGCGATCGCGGCGAGGACGGCCCAGGCGACCGGTGCCGACGGCAGCAGCGAGTCGAGCCGGTCGAGCATGCCGCCGTGGCCGGGCAGCAAGCTGCCCATGTCCTTCAGGCCGAGGTCACGTTTGGCCATCGACTCGCCGAGGTCGCCCAACGTTGCCGAGCCCACGATCGCCAGCCCCAGGAGCGCACCCTGCCACCACTGGGTGTGCAGCAACGACGTGCAGAGAATGATCCCGATCGAGGCGCAGGCGATGGTTGACCCCGCCAGGCCTTCCCACGACTTCTTCGGGCTGATCCTCGGGGCAAGCAGGTGGCGGCCGAAGAACACGCCGGTCGCATAACCACCGACGTCACTCGCCACCACGGTCGCGACGAAACAGGTGACCCGACGATCGCCGTCCGGCGCGGCGAGCATGAGCCCGCAGAAGCCGGCCAGGAACCCGGTGTAGAGCAGCACGAGCAGGGATGCGGACAGGCCGACGACGAAGCCGTCGGTGCCCTGCACGACGCGCCAGGCGACGACCAGCGGGATCGTGCACAGCATCGCGGTGGTCATCGCCTGCCGGTCGACGGCGTACGACGTACAGATGATCGCGGTGGAGCCCACGACGAGTGGGATGAACGGCGCCTTGATCCCCTTGGTCGAAAGCGCACGGGAGAACTCGTGGACGCCGAGGCCGACCGCGGCGACCACGACGGCGAGGAAGACCGGCTTCTCGAGATACAGCGGGACGAGGACGAGCGCGCCGAGCGCCAGCCCGATCCCGAGCGCCATCGGAAGGTTGCGACCGGCCCGCCCGACCGCTGGCCGCTCGCTCACCTCGACCACCGGGTCCTCAGACCTCGAGCAGTTCGGATTCCTTGGCCGCCAGTGCCTCGTCGACCGACTCGACGTAGCGGTGCGTGGTCTTCTCGAGCTCTTTCTCGGCTCGCTCGACGTCGTCCTTGCCGGTCTCGCCGTCCTTCGCCAGCTTGTCGAGGGTGTCCTTCGCATGCCGGCGGATGTTGCGGATCGCGATCCGGCCGTCCTCGGCCTTGCCGCGCGCGACCTTGATCAGGTCCCGCCGCCGCTCCTCGGTGAGCTGCGGGAACACGACACGGATCACGTTGCCGTCCGAGGTGGGATTGACGCCGAGGTCGCTGTCGCGGATCGCCTTCTCGACTGAGGCCATCGAGCCCTTGTCGTACGGCGAGATCACGGCCATCCGTGGCTCGGGCACCGTGAACGAGGCAAGTTGGTTCACCGGC
>DATJSI010000046.1 GCA_035504215.1 Mycobacteriales bacterium | reverse complement strand
CCGAGGGCACTGGCAGATCACCATCATCGAAGACGCCGACCGGTTCACCGAGCAGGCGCTCAACGCTTTGCTCAAAGCTCTCGAGGAACCACCCCCGCGAGGGCTCTGGCTGCTCTGCGCGCCGTCGACCGAGGACCTGCTGCCGACGGTACGGTCGCGCTGCGTGCTGGTCGGCTTGCGGATTCCCTCGAGTGCGGCCGTCGCCGGCCAGCTCGCGGCCGAAGGAGTCTCGCCCGAGGTGGCGTCGTTCGCGGCGCGCGCGTCCCAAGGCCATATCGGCCGCGCCCGGCGGCTCGCCGTCGACGACGAGGCCGCGCGCCGCCGGCGGGAGGTGCTCGAGCTGCCGTTGCAGGTCGCTTCCATCGGCGGTTGTCTCGCCGCGGCCGAACGACTGGTCGCGGCGGCCAAGGAGGAGGCCGCCGCGGTCAGCGCCGCACTCGACGGCGAGGAGAAGGAGGCGTTGCGCGAGGCGTACGGCGACACCGGTGCTCGGGGCGCGGCGAAGCCGCGCGGGATCGCAGGCGCGCTCTCCGAGCTGGAGAAACGGCAACGGTCACGAGCGACCAGGACCCAGCGTGACGCGCTGGATCGGGCGCTGGTCGATCTCGCCTCCTTCTACCGCGACGTGCTCCTCGTGCAGCTCGGCGCGCCGATCGAGGCGATCAACGCCGACCTCGAGCCGACCATCGCCCGGCTCGCGTCGACGAGCGCGCCGGAAGCCACGTTGCGCCGGATCGAGGCCATCCTGGAGGCCCGGGAGGCGATCGGCGCGAACGTCGCACCGCTGCTCGCGGTCGAGGCGATGGCCGTGGCACTGCACACCGGCTGAGCCGGCTCACGTCCGCGGTGTCACACCGCGTGGGAGTTGGCCGCCGTACGCTTCAGCTGTGGGCGCATCGGCAGGAGCAGGGTCATCCGACGCCTGATCCTCGCCCTGCTCGTGGCCGCGGCCACCGTGACCGGCTGTACGTCCTCAGGGTCGACCACACCGTCCGGACCGGTGACCTCGACGCCCGCTCCGGCATCCATCACTGCATCGGCGCCCGACCTACGTCGCTTCTACACCCAGCGGTTGGTGTGGCGGCCGTGCGACCGCAGCTTTCAATGCACGCGGCTGCTGGTGCCGTTGGACTACTCGAAGCCGGATGGCGCGACGCTTCGGATCGCGGTCGTGCGACAGCCCTCGACCGGCAAGCACTACGGCTCGCTCATCGTCAACCCGGGCGGTCCGGGCGCGTCGGGTGTGAGCTTCGAGGAGGAGGCGGCACAGGCGTTCGCGCAGCTGACCGACCACTACGACCTGGTGTCGTTCGACCCGCGCGGGGTAGGTCAGTCCGACCCGATTCGGTGCCTGAGCTCCTCGCAGCTCGACACCTACATCAACACCGACCCGACGCCCACCACGCCGGCCCAGCTGGCCCGGGTGGTCGCCGAGGCGAAGCTGTTCGCGAACTCCTGCTATCGGCGCAACGGCTCCTATCTCGACCACGTCGGAACCATCGACCAGGCGCGCGACATGGACGTGCTACGCGCCGCGCTCGGTGACGCGAAACTGACCTACTACGGCGCGTCGTACGGCACCTATCTCGGCGCGAAGTACGCGCAGCTCTTCCCGACCCACATCCGGGCGATGGTGCTGGACGGGGCGCTCGACCCCGACGAGTCGGCGACCCAGGAGAACCTGGTGCAGGCCAAGGGATTCCAGACCGACCTCGACGACTTCCTGGCGGCCTGCGTGCGATCGGGGTCGTGCCCGCTCGGATCGAGCGTGCCAGCGGCACTCACTGCGATCCATTCGCTGCAGGTGCGGCTCATCGCTCATCCGGAGACCGTGAACGGGCGGCTGTTCAGCGCCGGCGAGTTCTTCGAAGGGCTCGCCTCGGGGCTGTACTCACCGGAGGACTGGACCGAGCTGTGGAACGCAGTCGGCGCCGCGATGAAGGGCGACGGCGCGGAGCTGCTCGCGTTCGCGGACTCGCTCACCGAACGGCGGCCGAACGGCACCTACACGAACCTGATCGAGTCGAACATGGCGATCAACTGCATCGATCGCCCGTCGCCGCGTGCGGTGTCTACGTACGTCGACGACGCGCACCGGTTCGCCCGGCAGGCCCCCGACTTCGGCGCGGCAATCGAGTACGGCGCGCTGCCTTGCGCGTTCTGGCGGGTGCGGCCCGTGGAGCGGCTGCACGAGGTGCACGCGCAGGGCGCCCCGCCGATCCTCGTGATCGGTACGACGCGCGATCCGGCCACGCCGTACGTGTGGGCGCAGGCGCTCGCCAAGCAGCTGTCCTCCGGAGTGCTGCTCACCTATGTCGGTGACGGGCACACGGCCTACCTGCGTGGCGACCCTTGTGTGGACGGCGCAGTGAAGTCCTACATCGACGATCTGCAGACCCCGAAGCCCGGAACGGTGTGCCGCTAACCGAGTGAGCCGGCACCGTCCGCCCGGCTAGACTGCCGTTCGCGCCGCCAGCGGCGCACGCCGCCTTAGCTCAGTCGGTAGAGCGATTCACTCGTAATGAATAGGTCGTCGGTTCGATTCCGACAGGCGGCTCGGGTGCCGTGTATGACTTCGGCTGATGCCTCTCACTCGAGCTTCGGGTGATGGGTGTCAGTGTTTCGGGTGATGGGTGACACCTACTTCGGCTGATTGGTGACACTCCCGGTTCATGAGGGAGTTTTCTGTGGCGGAGCAGCGGTATGAGGCTGTGCGGGCGGTGATCGCCGACGGCGAGACGGTGAAGGATGTCGCGGCCCGGTTCGGGGTGTCGCGCAAGACGGTGCATGTGTGGCTGTCGCGGTATGAGGCTGGCGGTCTGCAG
>DATJSI010000045.1 GCA_035504215.1 Mycobacteriales bacterium | reverse complement strand
CGGAAGCAGCGCGGCCGCGCCGGACGGACAGCTGACCGCCGACAGGGTTCCGGAGCCGGTGAACTTCCCCTCGATGACACCCGCGTTCGTGATCGTCACGTTGCCGGTGTTGGTGATCAGGAAGGAGAATGTGATCGTCTGCCCGACCTTCGAAATCGTCGTAGGCGAAGCCGTCTTCACGACCGTGAGACCCGGCTGCGGCGTCGAGGGAAGGTCGACGGTCGACGGCGGCGAGGTGATGGGACCGCCGTCACCGGCCGGTGGTGTCCCGGTGGCGGTCGCCGAGTTCGAGATGTCGCCGGAGTCCACGTCGGCCTGAGTGACGGTGTAGGTGGCTGTGCAGGTGACCTGGTCGCCCGGCGCGAGCGACGCCGCCCCGGACGGGCAGCTCACTGACGACAGCGTGCCGGTGCCGCTGAACGCTCCCTCGTTGACGGTGATGTCGGTCAGGGTGACGTTCCCGGTGTTGGTCACCACGAACGAGTAGGTGATCATCTCGCCGGCGTGCAGGGGCGCGCTCCCGGAAGGCGAGGCGGACTTCACGACGGTGAGCGCAGGCGCAGCCGTCGTCGTGAACGATGTGCTCGACGACGGCGATGTGACGGTGTCGCCGGCGGGGTCCGTGCCGGTCGCGTCCGCGGTGTTCGAGACCGAGCCTGCGTCCATGTCCGCCTGGGTGACTTGGTACGTCGCGGTGCAGGTGACGCTCGCCGTTGGAACGAGCGAGGCGGCACCGGACGGGCAGGACACGGACGACAGCGTCCCGGTGCCCGAGAAGTCCAGCTCGTCGATCGAGACTCCGGTGATCGTCACGTTGCCCGTGTTGGTGACCAGGAACGAGTACGTCACGGTCTGGCCCGCGGCGCTGACCGACGTGGGCAGCACCGACTTCGCGACCGTCAAGGACGGCGCCGGCGCCGTGGTCGGCGTGTCGGTCGTCGAGGGTGGGGACGTGACGGTGCCGTCGGCGCTGCCGGCCACCGACCCGGTGGCGGTCGCCGAGTTGTGCACCCCGCCCGCGGTCACATCGGCCGCGGTGATCGTGTACGGCGAGTCCGCCGTGCAGGTCTCGCTGTCGCCGGCAGCCAGCGACGGCTGCGGACAGGTGACCGACCCGACCTTTGCGTCGGTGATGCCGACGTTGTCGATCTCGATGTCGCCGGTGTTCGTCACCGTGAAGGTGTAGGCGATGGTGTCGCCGGCGTCGACCAGACCGTCATGGTTGACGTCGACCGGAGTGCCTGCGTGTTTCGTCATCGAGAGCGACGCCGAGTCCGCGGTGTTGGTGATCGTGCACTCGACGAAGTCGCCGATTTGCAGCGTCACGGTGGCCGAGCTTCCGGCATTGCCGCTCGGAAGCGAGGAGTCGGCCGCGCCGTTTCTCGTACAGCTCCACGAGCCGGTGTAGTTCGCGAGCGATCCAGCGGTGGCCGACTCGGCGAGCGTGTACTGCGAGCCTCCGGATGCGACGATCACCGTGACCTGACCGGTTGACGCAGAGGTGCCGCCGTTCGTGTTGGCGGTTGCGACCACGGTTCCGGATCCGTTCGTCACCGACAGCCCGAAGGAGTCGCCGGTGAACCCGTTGACGACGGTCTTGTTGAGCTCGACCTCCGAGACCAGCACGCCGAAGGCGACCCCTTCGAGCCCGCCGCCGACCATTACCTGGCTGAACGTGCTCGGTGCATCCGAGGCGAGGATGGGAGCGCCGGTCTTGTTCCCGGTGCTCTTGCCGATGCAGGTCACCGAGGTGGTGCCGACGCCGGTGAAGCCACCGCCGCAGGCGTTGCCGAGGCCGTTGCCGCTCGGTGTTGCAGTGAGCGAATTGATCACGTTCGACGAGTTCCAGGTGATCGACTCGCCGTTGTCGCTCGACTCCGCGTCGGCGCCCACCAACGAATAGCCGGTCTGCACGTCGCCGGAGGAGTCGGTCATCGTGATGTTGCTCAGCGTCGCGGTGGTCGTCGTACCACTCGTCGTCTGGTAGAGCGCGGGGTCGCCGGGAATGTTGGTGTATCCGAGCCGGCCCAGGTAGGCACCCGAGTACGTCGGCATCGTGGTCGCCTTCACCGCACCGCCCGAGACCTTCAACGTGAAGACGATCGTGTACCCGTTGGGCAGATCGATCGTCATCACCTGGCCGGACGCGCTGGTCGCCTGGGCGGCGTTGTAGCCGGACAGGTCGAACCAGCAGATCGTGCTGGCGTAGGTGCCGGTGCCCGCGGTCGCGAACCCGCAGGACTGGGCGGCGGCGGCCGCCGGGGGCGCGGTCGCGATCAGGCCGAACAGGCCGCAGAGGGTCACGGCGAAGCTCAGCGCGGCACCGCGGGCAACGCGGCTCCGGAGCCGCTGCGGACCGCGACGACGGCCGGGCCGTCGGCTGTCCGGGGGAAGCGCGGATCGGGGCATCAGTGTCCTGGGATGCATCGCCGTTCCTCTATACGCCTGGCGTTTACCCGGCGGAGACTAACCGTTGCGCGGCCTTAGCTCTAGGACGACACCCTCCTGAATGTCCCAAATCGGAGCTCCCGAGCGTGCGGGTCGACCGGCGAAGCCACCCTCAGCGGACGAATCGCCCCGCCGACCGTGTTGTGGTCGAACGGCAGCCGCGGTCCGAGCCAGGGGAACACCACGAGGAACAGCAGCGCGAGGACGGCGACGAGGAGCACCAGCGACGCGACCAGCTTCACCGGCCGGCTGCCCGGCAGCCGTCGCCACACCCACCCGTACATCAGGTCACCGCCGAACCCGCCAGGGCCGGCGGACGGCCCGCCGACACCGGCTGCCGCGCCACCAGCACCGCGTGAATGACGATGCGCTGCGCGGCCGAGTAGCGCGGGTTGCAGGAGGTGAGTGTGAGCACCGCCAATCTCGGAACGGCCGAGGGGTTCGGCTGGTCCGGCACCGGATAGGCGACGGACAGATCGGTGGGCGAGACGATCTCCTGGTAACGAGCCGACGTGCCCGGGACGTTCTCGACCCGGTAGGTGAACCACGTCGTCCCCGTTTCGATCACGATCGCGTCGCCGCTCTTCAGCTCGTTGATGTCGAAGAACGGATGGAGGTACGTCGTCCGGTGTCCCGCGACCGCGAAGTTTCCGACCTGGCCGGGCAACGCCGTCCCGGGGTAGTGACCGGGACCCTTGATGAGGTCGGCGGTCGACGTGCCCTGGACGATCGCGAACCGATAGTTCCGGCCGAGCCGCGGAATGCGCAGGATCGCGATCGCGGTGCCGAGCTGCGGATGGGCCGCGACGGCAGCCGGATTCTCGCCGTGAGCCCACTGCCGCTCCAACGTGTGCACCAACGCGCTCTGGTCGTGCCGCGTCACGCGTCCCGTCCACCACAGCTCGTAGGCGACGAACAGCAGGACGATCACACCCAGGGTGAGCAGAATCTCCCCGACCGTGCGGACGGTCGCGCGCGGACTGATCGACGGCATCGCCGCTCATTGTCCGCGACCACTGGTCGCGATCGGCGTGGGCGCGCCTAGCTGGTTCGGCTGAAGCGCAGCCGCACCGAGCCGGTGTCCTTGCTCGCTCCGGCGCCGGCGAGCTCGCCGACCACCGTCGACGAGTGACCCGGGTTCAGCACCAGCCGGTAGGTGTGATCGGTCGAACAACCGTGACCGTTGTCGTGAACCGGCACCCACTGCTCGCCCCACCCTTGAAGCTGGTCGCCGGTGACGCTGACGCCGCTTCTGGAAGGCCGCCAGCCGTCGGACGTCTTCGTGCACATGGCGTCCGACGGCGTACCGCTGCGATGCCAGACTCCGGACGCGACCGCGCGGTAGCCGTCGTGGCCCTTGAGCAACCACATCGCATCGACGCTGCCGGTCTTTGCCTTGATCCGCAACGTCTTGTGCGCGGTCATGCTCGTGAACCGCGGCAACGGCGGCTCCACCACGCCGGAGACCTTGCCGGTCCAGAACGACGTCTTCTGCTCCGCGCCGGCCCAGCCGAACGAGAAATGGATGTGGTTGACGTGACAGGCGGTCACGCCGGAGCAGGAGTACGGCTCCCACTTCTGCGACCAGGTGCCCCAGATCCGCTTGTCCCAGATCACGTACATCAAGCCGAGCCGGCGGAACATCGCATCCTTGTTGCCGTACGAATCGGTCGCGAACAGCCAGTGCAGCAACGACTTTCCGTCCGCGCGCTGCTTGGCGTTGCGATGGTCTGCACCCCAGTCCCAGGCCCGCCCGTCCTTGTGCTCGCTGGTGCCACCGTCGTCGCACGCCCGCAAGTCGCCGTCGGAGTGCGTGCCCGGGTAGTTCGCGAGCACGAGCTTCTCGAACGCCTTCACCCCCGGCTCGACCTTGTGCCGGCAGAAGAACTGGGCCTGGTACGGCGCGTACCCCTCGATCGCCGCTGACTCCTTCGGTGACGTCGGCGGAGCGGGCAGCTTGCCGGCCGAGCGGCTGGCGCCGGCCGGAGCTGCGAGACCGGCAGCCCCTGCGGCGGCCAGCGCAAGGACGGTGATCGTGCGGGCGAGCGGGGTCCGCGCGCGCGGGCTCGCCATGATCGATACAGCCAAGGGATTCCCCATACCGGGTCAGGATCGGGCACTGACGTCTGGAGTTATCGGCCGTCCGCGGGCCGCGATTAAGGATGCCACAGGACATAACGGGATAAAAATGCCGAGCTACACCGCCCTCCGAACGACCTGACAGGCTGGGGTCGTGCCCTCCGCCCACGGGATCGCCGAGCTGCCCGACACCCCGGACCAGCTGGCTCGCTTCTACGGTGACCCGCCCGAGGGCGTCCGCGCGAACATGGTGCTCACCCCGGACGGCGCCGGCGCCTTCCGCGGACGGACCAAGGCCATCACCGACCCGGCCGACCAAACCCTGCTCAACTACCTGCGCGGGCTGGCGGACGCGGTCATGGTCGGGTCCGCGACGGTGCTCGCCGAGCATTACGGCCCGGTCGAGCTGCCCCAGGAGACCAAGGCCGCACGCCGCCAGGCCGGGTACACCGACGAACCCCCGCTCGTCGTCGTGACGGCCCGCGCCAACCTGCCGGTGGCGCTGCCGATCTTCGACCCGAGCGGGCCCCGGACGATCGTGGCGACCCTGGCCAGCGGCGCCAAGGCGGCGGCGGAGCTGCAGGAGGTCGCCGATGTCATGGTCGTCGGCGAGGACGCGATCGATCCCGCACGAATCTTGGCCGAGCTCGCCGACCGCGGCCTTCGCCGGGTCCTCTGTGAAGGCGGCCCGTTCCTGCTCAGCCGGCTGGTAGAGCACGACCTGGTCGACGAGATGTGCCTCACGCTGTCGCCGTACCTCGCCGGGTCGCAACCCACGACGATGCAGCCCGCGTCCAGCCTGCTGGCGCCGACCCGCCTCTCGCTGCGCCACGTGCTCATGCACGACGACCTGCTGTATCTGCGGTACGCGCGCGGCTGACCGGCAACTACAATGCGTCGTAGTCGGGATGCTGGAGAGGCCATGACTGCACACCCAAGACGCGGACCGGGTGAGCTCGAGGCGGATGTCCTCGCGACCCTGTGGCGAAGTCATGAGCCGATGTCCCCGGGCCAGGTCCGTGACGCCCTCGATGCCGGGCTCGCCTACACCACGGTCATGACGATCCTGTCCCGCTTGCACGAGAAGGGGTCGGTCACCCGGCAGCGAGCCGGGCGCGCGTTCGTCTACACGCCGGCGTTCGCGCAGGCCGAGCTCGCCGCATCGCAGATGCGTGCACTGCTCGACCGGGGGGATGACCGGGACGAAATCCTCGCGCGGTTCGTCGGCTCGCTGAGCAAGCGGGACGAACGAACGCTCGCATCGTTGCTGCGCCGCCCCGCCCGACCACGGAGAAGCTAGTGCACTACTCGGTCTACGTCGGTGTCGCCTTCGCGGCGCTGTTCGGCGTGGCCGGGCCGTTTCTGGCGCGCCGGCTCGCACCCGCCGTGGCCGCCTGGCTGCTCTCGGTCGGCGCGTTGATCGCGGCCGCCAGCGGGCTGGCTTCGGTCGGCCTGCTCGCGATGACGATCGTGGGCCAGAACTCCTCGCTCGCCGCCGCCGGCCACTGGTCGAGCAGCACCTTGCGACGCGCCGACCCGGTGCACCTCCCGGTCGCGATCACCGCATTGGCCCTGTTCGCCTTCGGCATCGGCCGCTGCGCATGGGTGCTGGTTCAGCGCTGGCGGGCGATCCGCGCGGCCCATCGCATGAACCGGGCGCTGAGCGACACCGGCACCGATCTCGTCGTACTCGGCGACGAGGCACCTGATGCATACGCCGTTCCCGGGCGCCCGGGCCGGATCTTCGTCACCAAGGGAATGCTCGCGTTGCTCAGTCGCGACGAATGCCGGGTGATGCTGGCGCACGAGCGATCGCACCTGCGCCATCGCCATCACCTCCATCGCACCGCGGTCACCGTCGCGACCGCGCTGAACCCGTTACTCGCACCGTTGCCGCGCGCGCAGTCCTGGGTCACCGAGCGCTGGGCGGACGAGGACGCCGCCCGAATCTGCGACCGGGCGTTGGTTGCCTCCGCTCTGTCGCGGGCCGCCAACGCCGCTCGGCCCGCGCCCAGGCCGGCGGCCGCCCTGTCGATGAGCGGCGGCGCCGTGGACAGCCGGGTCGCGGCGATGGCGACCGAGCCGCCCCGGCTCGGATGGGTCATGCTCGGGATCGCTCTCACGCTCCTCGTGCTCTCCGTGCTCGGCACGTTGGACGGCGTCACCGACGAAGCTCACCTGTTCCATGTCGCACTGCTCGGCCACGCGCACCTGGGGCATCTGCGCCGCGTGTTCCGCGCCGGCCGCTAAGCCACAGCGGCCGGAGTTCGGCCGGTGATGCCCGGCCGCGCGCAGCGGCGAGAGCCTGATCCTCCGATAGTGCGCACAGTCCGGGCGTGTCGGCACTGACTCATCTATGAGGAGCGATCTGCTAATCTCAACTATGTCGGTAGTCTTTGTAGAAACGATTCGTCTTCGACTATCGCGTGAGTGAAGGAGCAGATCACCGTGAGGACACCGAAACGCATCGCCGCAGTCGCGGGCGCACTAGCCATCATGGCCGCATCCGCGGGGTGCAGCTCCGGCGGATCGAAGAACACCCTTGACCTGGTCGCCTACTCGACACCGCAGTCGGTCTACGCCAAGCTCATCCCGGCCTTCCAGGCGACCGCCGCCGGCAAGAACGCGAAGTTCGGCCAGTCCTACGGCGCTTCCGGCACCCAGGCCAAGGCCGTCATCGCCGGCCAGGCCGCGGACGTGGTCGAGTTCTCCCGGCAGAGCGACATGACGAGCCTGGTGTCCGCGACGCTCGTGTCGCCGAACTGGGATGCGAACCAGTACCACGGGATCGTCACCGACTCCGTCGCCGTACTGGTGGTTCGCAAGGGCAACCCGCTGCACATCACGAACTGGGACGACCTGATCAAGCCCGGCGTCAAGGTCGTCACTCCTAACCCGCTGAGCTCGGGCAGCGCCTGCTGGAACCTCATGGCGGCGTACGGCGCGGAGCTCAAGGAGGGCAAGACACCCGCGCAGGCACTCACCTTCGTCAAGGAGCTGCTGCAGCACACCGTGGCACAACCGGACAGCGGCTCGGACGCGACGGCAGCCTTCGTGGGCGGCACGGGCAACGTGCTGATTGCCTACGAGAACGAGGCCATCAAGGCCCAGCAGGCGGGCGAACCGGTCGACTACGTCACGCCGCCGGACACGATCCTGATCCAGAACCCGGTCGCTGTGACGACCAACGCGAAGAACCCGACGCTCGCCGCGAACTTCGTGAAGTTCCTCTACACCGACCAGGCGCAGAAGATCTTCGCGGCGGCCGGCTACCGCCCGGTCGTGAAAGCCGACCTCAGCACCACGCAGTTCCCCACCCCGCCGGGGCTGTTCACGATCGCGTCGCTCGGCGGTTGGGCCAAGGTGAACTCCGAGTACTTCGGCACGTCGGGCTCGATCAGCAAGATCGAGAACGCGCTCGGGAACGGCTCCAGTGGCTGATCTCGCCGTCGTGGCACGGCCCCGCAGCTGGGTCGTGCCACGACCGATCGCCGCGGGCGTCACGCCCGGGCTGTCGATGCTCTACCTGTCGATCCTCGTCGGGTTGCCGGTGGCGGCGCTCATCAGCCTCGCGGCGCACGGCTCGTTCTGGTCGAGCGCGACGTCGCACGAGGCGCGCTCGGTCCTGACCTTCACGATCGAGGTATCGCTCGCCGCCGCGCTGATCGACATCGTCACCGGGGTCGCCCTGGCCTGGGTTCTGGTGCGGGACGAGTTCCCCGGCAAGCGGGTGCTCAACTCACTCATCGACCTGCCGTTCGCGCTGCCGACGATCGTCGCCGGGCTCGTGTTGCTGACGCTGTACGGGCCGGGCAGCCCGATCGGTGTCAACGTCGTGGGCACCCGGATCGGAGTTCTGTTCGCGCTGCTGTTCGTCACGCTGCCGTTCGTCACGCGCGCGGTCCAACCGGTGCTGCTCAGCCTCGAGCGCGATGTCGAAGACGCCGCCGCGTGCCTCGGCGCACGGCCGTTCACGATCTTCCGGCGGATCACGCTGCCGGCAATCCTGCCGGCGACGCTTACCGGCGCGGCGCTCGCCTTCACCCGCGCGCTCGGTGAGTTCGGCTCGGTGGTTCTCATCGGCGGGAACCTGCCGCACACCGAGGTTGCCTCTCAGCTGATCTTCAACGACGTCGAGCAGGACAACTCAGGGGCGGCTGCGGCGGTCAGCGTCGAGCTGCTCGCGCTGGCATTGCTGGTCTTCCTGGTCCTCGCACTCGCGACCCGGCGCAGGGTGGCTCGCCATGGGTAAGTACGCGCTGCGCTACTCGATCATCGCCTACGTCACCCTGCTGCTCGTCGTGCCGATCGTGATGATCGGCTATCGCACGTTCGAGCACGGCGTCACACCCGTCTGGGACGCCCTCAGCAGCCCGGACGCTACTCACGCGCTGCTGCTCTCGCTGCTCATCACCGCCATCTGCGTGCCGGTTAACGTGGTCTTCGGCGTCACCACGGCATGGCTGCTGGCTCGTCGCAAGATGCCGTTGCCGTGGCTGGTCAACGCGATGATCAACCTGCCGTTCGCGATGTCACCGGTGGTCATCGGGCTGGCGGTCTACACGCTGTACGGGCGGGACGGCTGGTTCGGCGACGTCGGCGTGCTCTTCACCTGGAAGGCGATCGCCATCGCGACCATCTTCGTCAGCCTGCCGTTCGTCGTACGAGAGGTCGTTCCTGTCCTCGAAGAGCTCGGCAGCGAGCAGGAGCAGGCCGCCGAGGTGCTCGGTGCCGCGCGCATGCAGAGCTTCTTCCGGGTGACGTTGCCCGCGATCCGTTGGGCGGTGGTGTACGGCGTCGTCCTGACCGCGGCCCGCGCGCTCGGGGAGTTCGGGGCGGTCAACCTCGTGTCGGGCAACATCGTCGGCCAGACGCAGACGCTTCCGCTGTACGTGAGCCAGAGCTTCGCGAACTTCCAGCCGGTTGCGGCGTACAGCGCAGGTCTGCTGCTCGCCGTCATCTCGCTCCTGATCCTGCTCGGCATGACCACGCTGAGCGGGCGTCGACGTAAGGAAGTTGGGTCATGAGCATCGAGGTCCGCAACGTCAGCAAGTCCTTCGGTGACTTCCACGCTCTCGACGACGTGAGCGTCGACATCGAGACCGGTCAGCTGACCGCCGTGCTCGGCCCGAGCGGCGGTGGCAAGTCGACCTTGCTCCGGATCATCGCCGGACTCGAGCAGCCCGACGCGGGCACCGTCTTGATCGATGGTAAGGACGTGACGCACGTAGCTGCCCGCGACCGTGGGATCGGCTTCGTCTTCCAGCACTACGCGGCCTTCACCCACATGACGGTGTGGGACAACGTCGCGTTCGGCCTGAAGGTGGCCAAGGCACCCAAGCCCAAGATTCGCGGCCGGGTGAACGACCTGCTCAAGCTCGTTCACCTCGAAGGGCTCGCGTCCCGCTACCCGTCCGAGCTGTCCGGTGGGCAGCGGCAACGGATGGCGCTGGCCCGGGCGCTGGCGGTCGAACCCGCGCTCATGCTGCTCGACGAGCCGTTCGGCGCGCTCGACGTCAAGGTGCGCCAGGAACTGCGCGAGTGGCTGCGGCGGCTGCACGACGAGGTGCACACGACCACGATCTTCGTCACCCACGACCAGGAAGAGGCGATGGAGATCGCGGACCAGATCATCGTCATCAACGAGGGTCGGGTCGAGCAGTCCGGAACGCCGGACCAGCTCTACGACCACCCGGCGAACGGATTCGTCATGGGGTTCCTCGGCCCGGTGACGCAGCTCGATGGACAGATGGTCCGACCACACGACATCCGGGTGTCGAAGTCCGCCGGCCCGCGGGCGCAGGCGGTGGTGATCACCCGGCTGGTGTCGCTGGGCTTCGAGACGCGGCTGGTCGCACACCCCGTGAACGGCGGCGACCCGATCGTCGTACAGCTCACCCGCAACCAGATCCACGAGCTCGAGCTGAACGAGGGAGAGACCGTGTACCTCACCGCCGTCCCGACCACAACACCCCTGTCGATGGCCGCCGCCGCTCCGGTGGAGCAGGCCGGCTGAGCACGAGCGCCATGACCATCTTCAGCACCGGATCGGTGCGCGTGTCCGCCAAGACCGACTACGCGATCCGTGCGGCGATCGAGCTCGCGACGGCCGGCGACAGCTCGAGCGCGCGCACCGCGCAGGAGATCGCCGACGCCCAGCAGGTTCCGTTGCGGTTTCTGTTGAACATCCTCGCCGACCTGCGCCGGGTCGGATTGGTCGACAGCCGGCGCGGACCGCACGGCGGTTGGTGGTTATCCCGGCCGGCTGGGTCGATAACGGTCGCCGACGTGATCCGAGCGGTCGATGGGCCGCTCAGCGAGCCCACGAACGCGCGACCCGGCGAGACGGCGAAGCTGGCAAGCGCGGCATCGGTCGACGACCTGTGGGCCGCCGTGCACGCGGGCATCCGGGACATCCTCGAACGCATCACGGTGGCCGACCTCGCCACCGGCGACCTGCCGGGCGCCACGGCGGTGTAGCCCGGCACCATCCGTCTTATGACGTCAGGACCGCGATGGTCAGCAAGGTCGCGTCGTACAGGAAATGGGCGAGGATCGGGCGGGCCAGCCGGCGATGCTTCTGGAACGAGCGGGTCACGAGGTACCCGAACGGGATCGTGGCGATCAGACCGACGCCGTAGTAGGCGTGGTAGCTCGTCCGGACCGCGAGGCTCAACGCGAACGCGCGCCACGGCGACCAGCCCAGCTGTGACAACCGAGTCATGAAGTAGCCGTTGACGACCACTTCCTCGTTGATCGCCGTCGTCGCCGAGACCACCAACGCGTAGACGACGTAGTACGCCGGCACGTGCGAGTTCGTGGCGGTGTTTGCCAAGTGCTTGTTGTTGATGACGTGCGAGAACGCGAGTACGACGACGACGTTCGCGGCGAACACGCCCGCCAGCAGCCCAACGGCGGGCACCAGGTCGCGCCGAATCGCCGGCCGATCCAACCCGAGCGTCTTCGGCGGCTGACCGGTGCGGGCCAGCAACAGCAAGGCGATCGGGACGACGAGCGCGGTCGTCAGGTACCCCAGGATCAGGATGAACAAGCTGGCCGCGGGGTTGTGAGGCAGCGGCAGGGCGAACTCGTTGAGGTTGCTGACGCCTTCGAGGTGCTGGGACAGGATCTCTACGGCGGCCGCCACCCCGGGCAGCGCGAAGGCGGCCACGACGAACCCGGTCTCCCAGCCGATCCAGCGCAGCGGCGCCGCGTCGGTCAGCGGCGCAACGGTCTGTGGCGCGAGGCCCGGCTCGGCCGTGGCAACCGGCAGCTCGTCCACCTCGATCAGCCGCCCGGCCTGGCTCAGTGTCGGGGCGACCTGCTCTTGGGTCGGGCCGAATCCCGCCGCGGCCCACGCGCCACTCGCTGCCCACGCTCGGTTGCCCGAACGGCTGAGCGTCCAGGGCGACGGCACGACCCTCCCGTCGGCGCACACCACGACAAGGCGTCGGACCCGGCCGCCGAGAGCTGGCTGGCTGGCCAGCCCGAGCACCTCGGCACGGGTGAAGCGGCTCGTGGTGGTGAGCGTGCGGATGGTCACCGAGTACGGCTCCAGACTCAGCCCGACCATGATGAGCCGGGCCGCCAGCGCGACAGCAGCGATGCCGATCACGCCGGACACGGCGCGCCCACCGGCCGAGGCGGTCTGGCTCGCGGTGCCGCCGAGCGCGAGCAGGCCGAACAGCCCGCTGACGACGCATGCACCGACGACCAGACCCTGCGCGCGAACCTTCACGCGCATCACCCTGCCAGGTCGCGGGCGGAATCAGCCGCTATGCGGCCAGGTCTCGAACAACGCGAGGAACCGGTCGTTCTCGTCAGGGGTGCCGATCGTCACCCGAAGGCCTTCTCCTGCGAACGGCCGGACGATGACGCCGCCGGCCTCGCAGTGCGCGGCGATCGCGGCGGCGTCGTCACCGACCGGCAACCAGACGAAGTTTGCCTGCGACGGCGGCACGTCGTAGCCGGCGGCAACCAGGAGCTCTGCCACCCGCTCGCGCTCGGCGACGGTCATCGCCGCGCGACGCTCGACTTCGGCTGCGTCGCCGAGCGCCGCGATCGCGCACTCCTGGGCGAGCGCGCTGACGCTGAACGGCACCTGGGTCTTGCGGACCGCCGCGACGACCTCCGGGTCGCCGATGCAGTACCCGACGCGAAGTCCGGCCAACGCATACGCCTTCGAGAACGTCCGGGTGACCACGACGTTCGGCCGGTCGCCGAACAGCACAAGACCGTCGGGGACCACGGCCGGGTCGGCGTACTCGTGATAGGCCTCGTCGAGCACGATGAGAACGTCGTCAGGGACGCGGTCGACGAAGGCGGTGAGCTCCGCCGCGCCGACCGCGGTGCTCGTCGGGTTGCTCGGGTTGCACAGCAGCACCAGCCGGGTGCGCTCGCTGACCGCGTCGGCCATGGCGGCCAGATCGTGCGCGTGATCGCGGAGCGGGACCTTCACCGCGGTGCCGCCCACGATCGCGGTGATGATCGGGTAGGCCTCGAACGCCCGCCAGCCGAACACCACCTCGTCGCCGGCATCGACCGCGGCTGCGGCGACCTGGCCGACGACCTCGACGCTGCCCGCACCGACCGCCACCCGCTCGGCTGCGACGCCGTGGTGAGCCGCGATCGCAGCGACCAGGCGGCTCGCCGCCATGTCGGGATAGCGGCTGATCCCCGCGGTCAGCCCGTTGATCCGCTCGGCGACGGAGGGCAACAGCCCGTACGGCGATTCGTTGCTGGCGAGCACGACGCTGTCGGCCGCCTTGCGGCCGGCGACGTAGCTCGGCAGCGCGCCCATCGCGGCGCGCAGGTGGACGGCCATGTCTATAGGTTGCCGCGCCTGGCCTGTTCGCGCTCGATGGCCTCGAACAACGCCTTGAAGTTCCCCTTGCCGAAGCCTTCGGAGCCGTGCCGCTCGATCAGCTCGAAGAACACGGTCGGCCGGTCCTGTACCGGCTTGGTGAAGATCTGGAGCAGGTAGCCGTCCTCGTCGCGATCGGCGAGGATCGCGTGCGCGCGGAGCTGGTCGATCGGCACCCGGGTCTCTCCCACCCAGCCACCGAGCTCGTCGTAGTAGGAGTCCGGAGTGGCCAGGAACTCCACGCCGGCGGCCGACATCGTCTTGACGGTCTCGACGATGTCGGAGGTCGTCAGTGCGATGTGTTGCACGCCGGGGCCGCCGTAGAACTCGAGGTACTCGTCGATCTGGCTCTTCTTCTTGCCCATCGCCGGCTCGTTGAGCGGGAACTTGACGTTGCGGCTGCCGTCGGCGACCACCTTGCTCATCAACGCGGAGTACTCGGTCGCGATGTCGTCGCCGACGAACTCCTTCATGTTCGTGAAGCCCATGATCCGGTGGTAGAAGTCGACCCATTCGTCCATGTGCCCGAGCTCGACGTTGCCGACCACATGGTCGATCGCCAGGACGTGACCGGTTGCGCCACTTGCCGATCCGGTCTCGCGCGCCTCGAAGCCGGGCAGGAAGACACCGCTGTAGTCGCTGCGCTGGACGAAGGTGTGCCGGGTCTCGCCGTACGTCGCGATCGTCGCCGTGACGACCTTGCCGCCCTCGTCCTCGGAGACAGTGGGTTCCTGCAGGCCCTTCGCGCCGCGGTGCAACGCGAGCTCGTAGGCGCGGGTCGCGTCCGGCACCCGGATCGCGACGTCGATCACGCCGTCACCGTGCTCGGCCAGATGGCGGCCGACGAAGGTCCCGGCGTGCACCTCGCCGGTGAGCAGGAAACGCGCCGTGCCGGACTCGAGCAGGTACTCCGCGAAGTCGCGATGCCCGGTCTCGGGGCCTCGATATGCCGCGACCCGCATCCCGAACGCGCTGGCGTAGAAGTGCGCGGCCTGCTTGGCGTTGCCAACGGCGAAATGCACGTAGTCGATGCCCTCGACCGGGAAGTCCTCGACCTCGATCGAAGGCGTGCCGGCGAGCTGGTCGGATGCGGGTGCCTGGGTCATGCAGGGAGCGTGCCCGCGGTAGGCGGCTCGTACAACACTCGTACGACATACTGTGCAATATGTACAGCCTCGACGCTCTTGACCGCCAGATCGTGCTGCTTTTTGCCGGCGAGCCTCGGATCGGTGTGCTCGAAGCGTCCCGCCGGCTCGGCGTAGCCCGCGGCACCGTGCAGGCCCGCCTCGACCGGATGGAGCGCGCCGGGGTCATCACCGGCTGGTCGCCGTCCGTGGATCCGGGCGCGCTGGGCTTTCCGGTGACGGCGTTCGCGACCCTGGAGATCGCCCAGGGAGCCGCCGCCGGCAGCGCGCACGAGCCGGTCGCCTCGCACCTGCGCACGATTCCGGAGGTGCTCGAGGCGCACACGATCACGGGCGGCGCGGACATGATGGTGCGCTTGGTGGCACGCTCGAACGCCGACCTGCAGCGGGTGATCGACCGAGTGGTCGCGTCTCCGACCGTGTCTCGAACGTCGACGGTGATCGTGCTCGCGACGGAGATCGCGCCGCGATTCACCCCGCTCGTCGAGGCGGCCGCCCGGGAGGGCTGAGCGGCCGGTCGGCGTACCGGATGTGACAGATTGTTGCCGCTCATGCGGGCCGGCGTTACATTCGAGGGATGGACGAAGCGAGCTTCGAGGCACGGGTCGAGGCCGAGGAGAAGGTCGAACCGACCGACTGGATGCCCGAGGCGTACCGCAAGACGCTGGTGCGCCAGATCTCCCAGCACGCGCACTCGGAGATCATCGGCATGCAGCCGGAAGGCAGCTGGATCACCCGCGCACCGAGCCTGCGACGCAAGGCCATCCTGCTCGCGAAGGTCCAGGACGAGGCCGGCCACGGTCTCTACCTCTACGCCGCAGCCGAGACGCTCGGCACCAGCCGCGAGGAGATGGTCGACCAGCTGCTCGCCGGAACTGCCAAGTACTCGTCGATCTTCAACTACCCGACGCCGACCTGGGCCGACATGGGTGCGATCGGCTGGCTGGTCGACGGCGCCGCGATCATGAACCAGGTCCCGCTCTGCCGGTGCTCGTTCGGGCCCTATGCGCGGGCGATGAAGCGGATCTGCCGTGAGGAGTCCTTCCACCAGCGGCAGGGCTTCGACATCCTCGTCACGCTCTGCCGCGGCACCGCCGAGCAGAAGGCGATGGCGCAGGATGCGCTCAACCGTTGGTGGTGGCCGTCGCTCATGATGTTCGGGCCCAACGACGACGCGTCGCCGCACTCGGCCCAGTCGATGCGCTGGCGGATCAAGCGCTTCAGCAACGACGAGCTGCGGCAGCGGTTCGTCGACGTGACCGCGCCGCAGGCGCAGTTCCTCGGGCTGCGGATCCCTGACGACGATCTCGAGTACGACGAGACCACCGGGCACTGGCGCTTCGGCGAGATCGACTGGGACGAGTTCCGGAACGTGGTCGCCGGTAACGGGCCGTGCAACGCACAACGGATGGCGCATCGCAGGCGGGCCTTCGATGACGGCGCCTGGGTGCTCGAAGCGGCCGAGGCGCATGCCGCAAGGCGAGCGGCGCGGCAGGCGGCCTGACATGCAGCTCTGGGAGGTCTTCCTTCGGCCCCGCAACGGGATGCATCACCAGCACGTCGGCAGCCTGCACGCGGTCGACGCCGAGATGGCACTGGAGAACGCCCGCGACGTGTTCACCCGTCGCGGCGAGGCGGCGAGCATCTGGGTCGTCCCTTCGGCGGCGATCGTGGCGAGCGATCCGGCCGACAAGGACGAGCTGTTCGAGCCGGCGATGGACAAGATCTACCGGCACCCCACGTTCTATGAAGTTCCCGATGGCGTCGCCAACCTCTGAGCCGACCGCCGTACCCGGCTCCGCCGCACTGCCCGATGCTGCGGTGGTTGCCGACGCGTGCCTGATCGCCTCGCATCGGCTGTCGGAGTGGGTCAGCAACGCGCCGACGATGGAAGAGGACGTCGCGCTCGGCAACATCGCTCTCGACCTGCTCGGACAGGCTCGCGGGCTGCTCTCACACCTCGGCGACGAGGACCGGCTCGCCTACTTCCGCGACGCGGCGGAGTTCCGCAACCCGACGATCTGCGAGCTCCCCAACGGGGACTTCGGCCACACCGTCCTGCGCTCGTGGTTCATCGATGCCTGGCTGGAGCGGGTCTGGTGCGCGTGGCTCGATGCCGGCGATGAGGTCGTACGCGGAGTCGCGGAGAAGGCGATCAAAGAGAACGCCTACCACCGGCGGCACTCGAGCTCGTGGGTGATCCGGCTCGGTGACGGTACCGATGAGTCGCACCGCAGGATGGTCGATGCGCTCGACGCCCTCTGGCCGTACGTCGGCGAGATCGCGGTGGCGGGTTGGATCGACACGGTCGAGCCAGTACTCGCCGAGGCAGCGCTGCCGGTCCCGGAACTGCCGGCCGACGGTCGAGAGGTCGGCTCGCTCGGCCGGCACACCGAGTATCTCGGCGCCCTGCTCGCGGAGTCGCAGTCGTTGGCGCGGCAGTTCCCCGGCGCGACGTGGTGAGCGCTCGAGCCTGGGACATCCTTGCCGAGGTCGCGGACCCCGAGATTCCCGTGCTGTCCGTGCTCGACCTCGGCATCGTGCGTGCGGTCGAGGAGTCCGACGGCGCACGCCGCGTCTCAGTGGTGCTGACGCCGACGTACTCCGGCTGCCCCGCGACCGAGGTGATCGAGCATGACGTGTCCGCTGCGCTGGCAGCGTCGTACGACGAGGTCGACGTGACGGTGCAGCTGTCGCCGGCGTGGACGACGGACTGGCTGAGCGATGCCGGACGAGAGAAGCTGCTCGGTTTCGGCATCGTGCCGCCAGCCGCCCCCGACGGTCGTCGGCAGCTGCCCATCGTCGACGCCGGTGCTCCTGCCGCGTGCCCGCACTGCGGCTCCGCCGATGTCGAGGAGATCGCGGGCTTCGGCTCGACACCGTGCAAGGCGTTGTGGCGCTGTGCCTCGTGCCGCGAGCCGTTCGACTACTTCAAGGCGCACTGATGGCGCGGGTCTTCCATCCGCTTCGCGTAGCGGAGATCAGGCGCGAGACCGACGACACGGTCTCGCTGGCGCTCGAGGTGCCGGCGGACCTCGCCGAGACCTTTCGTTTCGCACCGGGCCAGTTCTTGACCTTCCGGGTCGACGGACCGGACGGCAAGCCGGTGCAGCGCTCGTACTCGATCTGCAGCGCGCCGGGCGACGGGGAACTTCGGGTTGTGGTCAAGCGGCTCACCGGAGGCGTCTTCGGCGAGCGGGCGCACACGACGATGCGGGTCGGCGACGCGCTCGACACGCTGCCGCCGCTCGGTCGGTTCACCGTGCCCATCGACGCGAGCCACGAGAAGGGGTACCTCTTCGTCGCAGCCGGAAGTGGGATCGCGCCGGTCATGGCGCTGTTGCGGACGATCCTTGCGCAGGAGCCGGCCAGCCGGTGCACGCTCGTCTACGGCAATCGCGGATCGAGCTCGGTGATCTTCGCCGAGGCGTTGAACGACCTCAAGGACCGCTATCTCGACCGACTGCACGTGATCCACATCTTCAGTCGGGAGAGCCAAGCCACACCGTTGCTCAACGGGCGGGTCAACGCGGACAAGCTGCGCGCGCTCGGCAAGGAGCTGATCCACATCCCGTCGTACGACGAGGCGTTCTCGTGCGGTCCGGAGCCGATGACGGTCGAGGTGCGCGACACGTTGATCGAGCTCGGCATTCCGGCCGAGCACGTGCACCTTGAGCTCTACGGCTCGCACACCGTCCGCGCCGTCCATCACCCCGGCGAAGGTGACGAGGAGGCCGTGCAGCTCGAGGTGGTGCTGGCCGGCGTGCGGCGCACGATCCCCGGCCATCGCGGGGACACCGTGCTCGACTCGGCTCGTGCGGCCGGGCTCGACGTACCGTTCTCGTGCACCGGCGGAGTCTGCGCGACCTGTCGGGCCCAGGTCGTGAGCGGCTCGGTCGACATGGCGGTCAACTACGCGCTTCAGCAGTGGGAGCTCGATGCCGGCTTCGTCCTGACCTGCCAGTCGCGGCCGACGACGGGAGCCGTGACCGTCGACTACGACGCGGTCTGAGCGCTCCCGCCGGCCGACCTCCGCCGCGCCCGTAGCCTGCCCGCGAGGACCTTCGTCCCTGCCTGGCCGGTCTCGGCGCTGCTAGGGTTGACCCCACGCGCCGCTAGCTCAACTGGCAGAGCAGCGGACTCTTAATCCGCGGGTTCGGGGTTCGAGTCCCTGGCGGCGCACTCGCATCCTGTATGACTTCGGCTGATGCCTCTCACTCGAGCTTCGGGTGATGGGTGTCAGTGTTTCGGGTGATGGGTGACACCTACTTCGGCTGATTGGTGACACTCCCGGTTCATGAGGGAGTTGTCTGTGGCGGAGCAGCGGTATGAGGCTGTGCGGGCGGTGATCGCCGACGGCGAGACGGTGAAGGATGTCGCGGCCCGGTTCGGGGTGTCGCGCAAGACGGTGCATGTGTGGCTGTCGCGGTATGAGGCTGGCGGTCTGCAG
>DATJSI010000044.1 GCA_035504215.1 Mycobacteriales bacterium | reverse complement strand
GCGGCGACACGCTCAACGATCAGACGACGAGCGAACAGGTTCGTACGGGCACTAGCGTGAACCATCGAAGACCTCCTGCGGGTAGATGCGAGACACATCCACTCCGCCTGGAGGTCCTCCCACTTTCAAGCAGGCGCGCCGTCAACAACCTCGCGGGTCACTACACCTAGGACTTGACCTTCATCACGACAGGAGTGATCGTCCTCAATAGCGACGGCGGGTCGGGGGTCAGGCATGGGATCAAAAGCAGCGGAGCCACGGCCGGGCGGTCGGCTACTCGCCGCGACGGCATTGGCCGTCGCAGCTGGAGCGTCTGTGGTGGGTCCTGCGACGGCCGCCAGCGCCGCTACTACTGGAATCGTCTGGACCTGGGGTGCCGATGACATGGGCCAGCTGGGGATCGGCTCAGCGGCTGCCCGCACACAGCCCGGGCCCGGGCCGGCATACTCCGACGTCATCCAGATCTCGGGTGGCCGCGAGAACGTGCTCGCGCTACGCGCCAACGGCTCGGTCGTGGCCTGGGGGCGCAACGACTACGGCCAGGTAGGGAACGGCACGACCACCAACCAGACCACTCCCGTCACATTGACCACGCTGCCGCCCGTGACACACGTCTTTACGGGGCATTACAGCTCGATGGCGCTCACCGCAAGCGGCGAGCTATACGCCTGGGGCTTCAACGCGACCGGGCAACTCGGTCTCGGTGACCTGACCAACCGCTCAACGCCCGTGCAGGTGCCGGTCCCGGCGCCGATTGCCAGCGCCGACGCCGGCGCTGACCAGACGATCGCGCTCGGGACGGACGGAACGGTCTGGACGTGGGGGGATAACACCTATGGCGAGGACGGCGACGGGACCACGACCACCCGAATGTCTCCGGTTCATCTCAGCAGCCTAAGCGGCATCGTCATGGTCGCCGCGGCGCGGGACTCCGACTACGCGCTCACGTCCACGGGAGCCTTATACGCATGGGGTCTCAATGACGACGGCCAACTCGGCCTGGGCGACACGAAAAACCGCCACACACCAACCCTCGTTCCGGGCATCTCCCATGTTGTTGACATCACCGCCGGCGCATACCACGCGGTGGCGGTGCTCGCGAACGGTTCGGTCGACGCATGGGGCCTCAACCAGTACGGCGCCGTCGGCGACGGTACGACGACGAACCGGCTCTCACCCGTAGTCGTCGCCGGCCTATCCGGCGCGACGTACGTCGAGGCCGGTCGCGACTCGAGCTACGCCGTTACCGCCGACGGCGCGTTTCACGCTTGGGGCCGCAACGACGCTGGTCAGCTCGGCGACGGAACCAAGACCGACCGCCTGTCGCCGGTCACGATCTCCGGCCTGACTGGCGTGACGTCGATCGCAGCGGGCCGTGACTACGCGGCCGCCCTAGTGCCGAACGCCATGGACACTCAGCCTCCGACGGTTCCCGGCACCCCTACCGCAACGAGCTCCTCGCCTGGCACCGCGACGGTCACCTGGGCGGCCTCCACCGACAACGAGGCCAGCGCGATCACCTATTCGGTGTACCGCGACGGGGGCAGCAGTCCGGTCGGAACGGTCACCAGCTCATCAACGGGCACGGTCTCCTACACCGATACCGGCCTGGCCAGCGGCAGTACCCACACCTATCAGGTCAGCGCCAGCGACGGCACCATCTCGAGCAGCCTGAGCCCCGTCTCCAACCAGGTGACGGTCGAGGCGGGAACTCCTCCGGTGTTTAGCGACGATTTCAGCAACGGGCTCGGCGCGTGGACCGTAAACAACCTCTCCCTCGACCAGACCCGCTTCCCGGCCACCGGCGCTGCGCCGAGCGCCCGCGGCTCCACCACCAGCAGCCCTCAATACGCCACCCATACTCTCGGCGGGTCATACTCCTCGCTGTGTGTGCAGTCCGACGTGGACCTCACCTCAGTCTCGACGACTTCTGTTCTACTTCGCTTCCGGACCGCATCGGCCGGTGTCGCGCGCTTGTTCCTGACGGCGGCAGGCAAGCTAGCCATCCGCGCCGATGGGTCGGGCACTACTTTCGTTTCAAACACGTCGCTGCCGACCGGTACCTGGCACCAGGTGAAGCTCTGTACGACGGTAGGAACCTCTGCATCCATCTCAGGTTGGCTAGACGGCTCGCAGGTCCTCAGCGTGACGTCCTCGACTGGGACATCGCCGATCACAATGCTTCAGATCGGCGATACGAGCAGCGTGACGATGACAGTGAACTACGACGACGTCGTTGTCAGCACGAACTGAGGAGCATACGCGAGAACGGCGGGCGAGCCAGAAACCGAAGAGTGGGCGAGGGGGGAGTTGAACCCCCACGTCCTTACGGACACACGGACCTGAACCGTGCGCGTCTGCCATTCCGCCACTCGCCCAAGCGGACGCTCACGCTAGCACGCAGGGTCAGCCCGCCTTGCCCGGATACGATCAGGATCAGGGTGAAGGAAGGGACGCTTCGTGGGAGTCCTGCAAGCCTTCGAACGCCGCCTCGGCGGGCTGGTCGAAGGTGCCTTCGCCAAGGTCTTCAAAGGTGAGGTCCAGCCGGTCGAGATCGCGGGCGCACTGCAACGCGAGGCGGACGACCGCCGGTCGGTAGTGGGCGCCGACCGCATCCTGGCTCCCAACGCGTACGTCGTCGAGCTCGGTGACCATGACTACCACCGCATCGAGGAGTGGGCCGGGCCGCTCGGCGCAGAGCTAGCGGCGATGGTCCGCGAGCACGCCGCCGAGGCCGGGTACTCCTTCGTCGGGCCGGTCCACGTCGACTTCGAGCATCGCAGCGAGATCGGGACCGGCGTCTTCCGCATCCGCAGCGCAAGCGTGGCGGGTGCGGTTCAACCGCCCGCCACGTCACCCACGCCACAACGACCGCCGCGGCCGGCGCCCGAAGGCGCCTACCCGGACCGTCCCCGGGTCATCACCTCGGTCGGCCGTGAGGAGTCGGCGTACTTCCTGAGCCATCCGGTCACCGTGATCGGGCGAGCCGCGGAGTCCGATGTTCGGCTCGAGGACCCGGGGGTATCCCGCCGGCATGCCGAACTCCGGTACGCCGACGGCGAGGTCGAGCTCGTCGACCTGCACTCCACCAATGGCGTCACGGTCAACGGGACGCCGGTCGAGCGGGCGACCCTGCATGACGGCGACCGGATCGACGTGGCCTCGACGACGCTGATCTTCCGGCGCGACGAGGACTGACGCGACCGGTGCCGATAGCCGTCGTCTTCCTGCTCCGTGCAGTGGTGCTGGTGCTGCTGTGGGGGTTCGTGATCGCTGCCGTCGTCGCCGTCCGGCACGACGTCTTCAGCGAGGCGACGCCGCGCAAAGGGCGCTCGCCGGCTCCGGCTCCAGGCCCCGTTGGCGCCGCTGCCGCCGCTATGCCGGCGCCGCCGGCGGCCGTGGTCGCGCCGCCCAAACCGTCCCGAGCCGAGCGCCGTGCCGAACGGCGAGCCAAGACCAAGGGCGCATCCAGGCTCACCATCGTCGATGGCCCGCTCGCCGGCACCTCGGTCGCGCTCACCTCGCTCCCGGTGACGATCGGCCGCGCGGGCGACTCGACGATCATGCTCAGCGCTGACGACTACGTCTCCAACCACCACGCTCGGCTGGTCCCGCGTGGGGACGAATGGCTGGTGGAGGACACCGGCTCGACCAACGGCACCTTCCTCGGCGATCGCAAGGTCACGGCGCCGGTCGTCGTACCGATCGGCGGCCGGATCCGGATCGGCCAGAGCGTGCTGGAGCTCCAAAAGTGAGCCCCGTGCTGCGGTTCGGGGCACGCAGCGATGTCGGCCTGGTCCGGCACAACAACCAGGACTCAATGTACGCCGGCCCGCGGCTGATCGCCGTCGCGGACGGCGTCGGCGGCGCGGCCGGTGGGGAGGTCGCGAGCGCGGTCACGATCACCGCCATCACCGCGCTGGACTCCCCTTCGATCACCGATCCGCAGGCGGCCCTGCGCGACGCGGCGGAGCAGGCCGACACGTCCATCCGCGAGACGATCGCGCGGGATCCTCGCTTGGCGGGCATGAGCACGACGCTCACCGCCATCGTCGCGACCGACGGCGAGCTGACGCTCGGCCACATCGGCGACTCGCGGGCGTACCGGCTCCGGGACGGGCAACTGACCCAGCTCAGCCACGACCACACGCTGGTCCAGTCGCTCGTCGACGAAGGGGAGATCACCGAGGAAGAAGCACTGACCCATCCGCGCCGGTCCTGGATCACCCGCTCGCTGGACGGGCGCGGGCAGCCCGAGCTGGACCTGGTCACGCTCGATCTGCAGCCCGGAGACCGCCTGCTGGTCTGCAGCGACGGGCTGTCCGGCTACGTCGGCGAGGCCGACATGACGAGCGCTCTCGCAGCGCCCGATCCGCAGGACGCCGCGGAACGGCTGACCGATCTGGCGCTGGCCGCCGGCGCTCCCGACAACGTCACCTGCATCGTCGCCGATCCGGTCGACGGCGAGCAGATCGACCAGGCACCGATCATCGGCGGTGCCGTCGCCGACGAGAGACCGGCGGTCGACCTCGACGAGCACCCGATCCCCGTCGGCGACGAGGTGTCGGGCGGTCGCGAGTCCGATGAACCCTCAGGTCACCGGCGCAGCGTCGGCCGCCGTCTCGCCGCGGTCGCGGCGGTCGTCGTACTCCTCGTCGCCGCCGCTGTCGCCGGCGTCGCGGTCTACGTCCACCATCAGTGGTACGTCGCCAACGCCGGCGGTCAGGTGGCCGTCTACCAGGGTGTGCAGGGCAGCGCCGCGGGCATCCAGCTGTCCCACCTCAGGGTCCGCACCAACCTCCCGGTCAGCGCGCTCCCCCAGGCCGACCGGGATCGGATCTCCGGCGGCATCCAGACCTCGGGCAAGTCCGATGCCAACCAGGTCGTCAGCAACCTCCGCAGCCAGGCGTGCGCGCTCGCCACCCCCCTGCCGACTCCCGCGACCACGCCGAGCGCGCGCGGGAAGCACCACAAGCGGCGCGTTGTGACCGGGCCCCATCTGATCCCGGCGTGGTGCAGCGGGGTCCAGCAGTGAGCGCCGCCACCGCGAGCAGCGATTCGCCGAGGCGCGGCACCGAGCTGACCCTCCTGCTGTTCGCGGTCGTCCTCACGATGGTCTGCTTCACCTCGGTCAGTGCGGCGTACTCCAACGGCCTGCCGACCGGACTAGTGCAGGACGGGCTCGGCTTCGTCGCCCTCGCCCTCGTGGCACACGCCGCGGTCCGGCTGCTCGCGCCGTACGCCGACCCGGTCCTGCTGCCGGCCGCGATCGCCCTCAACGGCATCGGCCTGGTGATCATCCATCGGCTCGATCTCGCGGCGACCACCCACGCGCATGCCGCGGGCACGTCGGCCGGCGTCGCGGACGCACCGCTTCAACTGGTGTGGACGATCATCGGGATCGTCGCGTTCGTGGTCGTCCTCGCCGTAGTCCGCGACCATCGCCGGTTGCAGTCGCTGACCTACACCGCGATGGCGGTCGGGCTGGCCCTGCTCGTGCTTCCCGCACTGATCCCCGCCAGCCACAGCACGGTGAACGGCGCGCGGATCTGGATCCGGTTCGGCGGCTTCTCCTTCCAGCCGGGCGAGTTGGCGAAGCTGGCGCTCGAGGTCTTCTTCGCCGGCTATCTCGTCCGCAAGCGGGAGGTGCTCGCCCTCGCCGGCCGCCGCGTGCTCGGCCTGACGCTTCCCCGGGCACGAGACCTCGGACCGGTGATCGTCGCGTGGGCGGCCAGCCTGCTCATCCTCACCCGCGAGGACGACCTCGGGACCAGCCTGCTGTTCTTCGGCATCTTCGTGGCGATGCTCTACATCGCCACCGGCCGCCGGTCCTGGCTCCTGATCGGTTTGGTGCTGTTCGTTCTCGGCTCGCTGGCGGCATACCACTTCGTCGGGCACGTGCACCAACGGGTGCAGGTCTGGCTGCACCCGCTGGCTCCCCGCTACATCGACAACCTCGGCTACCAGCTCTCGCAGGGGTTGTTCGGCCAGGCGACCGGAGGCATCTTCGGCACCGGTCTCGGCCAGGGTCGGCCCGACCTGGTGCCGTTCGCCAACACCGACTTCATCGCGTCCACGATCGGCGAGGAGCTCGGGCTGGCGGGGCTGATGGCGATCCTCACCATCTACCTGCTGATCGTCATGCGCGGGCTGCGTGCGGCGATCCGCACCCGGGACGACTTCGGCAAGCTGCTCGGTGCCGGGCTCGCGTTCGGCTTCGCCCTGCAGGTGTTCGTCCAGGTCGGTGGTGTGACCCGGCTGATCCCCCTCACCGGCCTGACGCTCCCGTTCCTCTCCTACGGCGGGTCCAGCCTGATCTCCAACTGGATCCTGCTCGCACTGCTCCTGCGGATCAGCGACGCCTCGCGGCGCCCGGTGGCCGAGCTGCCGCCGATCCCGGACGAGTCGGCGACAATGGTGATCCGCCGATGAACCGCCAGCTCCGTCATGTGGCGATCGCTGCGCTGCTGATGTTCGCCGCGCTGTTGATCAACAGCAACATCGTGCAGGTGGGCGAGGCATCGTCGCTGCGCGCCAACCCGCACAACGTGCGGGTGCTCTACAGCGAGTACAGCGACCACCGCGGGCCGATCGAGGTGGCTGGCAAGGACGTCGCGCGTTCGGTCGCGACGCACGACCAGCTGAAGTACCTGCGCACCTACCCGGACGGCCCGACATACGCGCCGGTCACCGGCTACTACTCGCTGGTGATCGGCGCGTCCGGCATCGAGCAGGCCGAGGACCGCGTGCTCGCCGGCACGGACTCGCGGCTCGCCCTGGACCGGCTCGGTGACGAGATCAGCGGCCGCACGCCGCAGGGCGGCACCGTCGTACTCACCCTCAACCCGAAGGCGCAACGCGCCGCCTACCAGGGTCTGCACGGCGTGCGCGGCGCGGTGGTGGCGCTCAACCCGACCACCGGCGCCATCCTCGCGATGGCGACGTCTCCGTCGTACAACCCGTCGACGCTCTCGACGCACAACTCGCGGCAGATCAACCGCACCTACCACCAGCTGCTGCACGCACCGGGCGATCCGTTGATCGACCGGGCCACCAGCGAGACCTACCCGCCCGGCTCGCTGTTCAAGATCGTCACGTCGTCGGCGGCGTTCTCGAGCGGGCGGTTCAACCCGGGCTCGGTCATCCCGTCGCCGACGCAGCTCAAGCTGCCGCTCACGAACGTCTTCCTGCACAACTTCGGCGGCGAAAGCTGCGGCAACGGACACACCGACACGATCCGGGACGCGTTCCGGATCTCCTGCAACACCGCGTTCGCCGGGCTGGGGCTCAAAGTCGGCATCCACGCTCTGGCGGCGCAGGCGAAGGCCTTCGGCATCGGCTCGTCCCTCAACATCCCCTTGCCGGTCGCGCGCAGCCAGTTCAACGCCGATGCCAACCAGCCGAACACCGCGCTGTCGGCGATCGGACAGTACGACGACGCGCTCACGCCGTTGCAGGCCGCCATGATCGGCGCGGCGATCGCGAACAACGGCGTCGAGATGAAGCCCTATCTCGTGGCACAGACCCAAGCGCCGAACACCTCGGTCCTCTCGACCACCAAACCGACGGTGCTGCGCCGGGCGGTCAGCGCGAACGTCGCCCACCAGGTCACCGGAATGATGGAGCTGGTCGTCCAGAGCGGCACCGGTGTCGCCGCCCAGATCCCCGGGATCACGGTCGCTGGCAAGACCGGAACCGCACAGCACGGGCTGCCGTCGCAGCATCTGGCTCCGGATGCCTGGTTCGTTGCTTTCGCGCCCGCAAGCCACCCGACCGTTGCGGTCGCGGTGCTGGTCGAGGACGGCGGAAGCCTCGGCAGCGAGGCGACGGGAGGCGCGGTCTCCGCGCCGATCGCGAAGTCCGTGATGTGTGCGGTTCTGGGGTGCTCGTGAGCGGCCTGCGCCGGGGACCGGCGGTCCGGCGTCCACCCGTCATCGCCGATATCACTGGCATTGCGAACCCGGCCGGTTACGGTTTTGGCGTGATCTTCCCCGCCGGCGGTGCCGATGACTGACGAGCGCACGCTGCTCGCCGGCCGCTACGAGATCGGTGAGACGATCGGCTACGGCGGGATGGCCGAGGTGCATCGCGGCCGCGACGTGCGCCTGGGTCGCGACGTCGCCATCAAGCTGTTGCGCCGCGATCTCGGACGCGATCCGGTGGTCGAAACGAGGTTCCGTCGCGAGGCGCAGTCGGCAGCCTCGCTGAACTCGCCGTCGATCGTTGCGGTCTACGACACCGGCGAGGACAACGTCGCCGGGATGCCCACGCCGTACATCGTCATGGAGTACGTCGACGGAAAGACCTTGCGCGAAGTGCTTGCCGAGGAAGGCCGCCTGCTTCCGCGGCGAGCGCTGGAGGTCACCGCCGCTGTGTGCACCGCGCTGGAGCAGGCGCACGTCGCGGGCATCGTGCATCGAGACATCAAACCGGCCAATGTGATGTTGACGTCGAACGGCGACATCAAGGTCATGGACTTCGGCATTGCCCGCGCGCTCACGACCTCGACCGCCACGATGACGCAGACGGCTGCCGTGGTCGGCACCGCCCACTACCTCTCGCCGGAGCAAGCGCGGGGCGAGCACGTCGATGCGCGCAGCGACGTCTACTCGACCGGCTGCCTGCTCTACGAGCTGTTGACCGGCGCGCCGCCCTTCACAGGTGACACCGCGGTGGCGGTTGCCTACCAGCACGTGCGCGAAGACCCGGCACCCCCGTCGTCGGTCGAGCCGGACGTCCCGGCATCGGTGGACGCGATCGTCCTCGTCGCGATGTCGAAGAACCCGGTGAACCGCTACGGCTCGGCCGCGGAGATGCGCGCCGACATCGAACGCGCGCTCGCCGGCAAGCCGGTGCTGGCGATTCCGGTGGCTCGCTCCGACGACACGTTGGTGACGCCGGTGCCGCCGACCACGGTGTTGATGCGCGAGCAACCACACCGCAAGCGCGGTTTCGCCTACGTGCTCCTCGCCATCGCAACCCTCGGTGTCTTTGTCATCGCCCTCGTCGCCGCTCGCAGCCTGCTGGCCAGCTCGACCGCCGATCTCAACACCCCGGACGTGATTCATCAGACCCTTGCCGACGCCCGGTCCACGTTGGTCGGCCAGGGACTGGTCGTCGGCACCGTGCAGTACCGCTACACCGGCAAGAGCGACGCCAACCTGGTCATCGACCAGAACCCACCCGCTGGGATCTTCCTGCACAAGGGCCAGGCCGTCGACCTGGTGGTCTCCAAGGGTGTTCGGAGCGTCGACGTACCCAACACCTTGGTCGGCTTGACCCTGTCGGAGGCAAAGTCGACTCTGCTCGGGGCAGGGTTGAAGCTCGGCCGGATCATTCCTCGCAACTCGAGCGCTCCGGCCAACCAGGTGCTCAACAGCCGACCGGCAGCAGGCACCAGCGTCCCTGCCGGCTCGACCGTTGACCTTGTCGTGTCGACCTCGCGCGTGAAGGTGCCGAACGTCGTCGGCAAGGACCAGGCCACCGCGGAGGCGATCCTCCAACAGGACGGCTTCAACTTCGTCAGCCGCCGGTCCGCGGTCTATACCCCGGGCAAGATCGGGCAGGTCGTGAGCCAGTCCCCGTCCAGCCAGACCTACGCCGCCACCGGGTCGACCGTCGTCATCTACATCGACCGCAAGCCGAAGGCGTCGACCTCGCCCAACCCCTCCACCTCGACCGGGCCGAGCGGCACACCGAGCACGTCACCTCCCAGCTCGCCCTGAGCCCGACCGGTTGCTTACGGGGAGCAGTGCGGCGACCCCCACCTCACAAACCGATGCGCTGGCGTTCGACGCGTTCCGAGAGGTCGGCGACGAAGCCGAGCGCTCCCTCGTCCCCGCAGCTCCCGAGCCAGTTCGCGAGCATCTGGTGCCCGCCCTGCGTGAGGACCGACTCGGGGTGGAACTGCACGCCCTCGACCGGGTGGTCGCGGTGCCGGATCGCCATCACCACGTCTCCCGCCCACGCCGTGACCTCGAGCTCGGCCGGCAGCTCCACGGTCGCGAGCGAGTGGTAGCGGGTCGCGGTGAACGGGTTCGGCAGTCCGGCGAGCACCCCCACGCCGGTGTGCTCGACCTCGCTGGTCTTGCCGTGCAGCAGCTCGGGTGCGTGCGCGACCGACCCGCCGTACGACACCGCGATCGCCTGGTGCCCGAGGCAGACACCGAGGATCGGCTTGTCGGCGCCGACCGCCCCGACCAGCTCGACACAGACGCCGGCGTCCTCCGGCCGCCCCGGGCCGGGCGAGAGCAGGATGCCGTCGGCCTCCGCCACGACCGCGTCGTCGACGCCTACCGCATCGTTTCGGCGTACCTCCACGTCGGCCCCGAGCTGGGCGAGGTACTGCACGAGGTTGTAGACGAAGCTGTCGTAGTTGTCGACGACGAGCACTCTGGTCACGCCGCCTCACCTCTCGTTGGCAAGCTCCTCGGCGAGCAGCTGTCGCCGTAACGCCTTCCCCACCACCGTATGCGGCAACTCGGCGCGGAACTCAACGAATTTCGGGACCTTGTACGCCGTCAGAGCCGTCGCACAGTGCGCGATGACCGCCGCCTCGGTCAGGCCGGCGTCCGGCGCGACCACGTACGCCTTCACGGTCTCGCCGCGATAGCGGTCGGGCAGGCCGATCACGCAGCAGTCGGTGACGCCCGGCAGGCCACGGATCACGGCTTCGACCTCGGCCGGAGAGATGTTGAACCCGCCGGCGATGATCAGGTCCTTCTTGCGGTCGACGATCGTGAACCAACCGTCCGGGTCCATGGTCGCGAGGTCCCCGGTGAGCAGCCACCCGTCATCGGTGAGCACGTCGGTCTGCGCGACACCCCAGTAGCCGAGGAACACCTGCGGGCCCTTGACCGCGAGCTCGCCGGTGTCGCCGACGGCCATCGGGCTGGTGGGATCGGCGGGATCGACGATCCGCGCGAGGGTGCCGGGCAGCGGGATGCCGACGGAGCCGACCTTGCGCGGCCCGGCGAGCGGCGTACAGTGCGTCGCCGGTGAGGCCTCCGTCATCCCGTAGCCCTCAACCAGCCGGCCGCCGGTCACCCGTTCGAACCGGTCCTGGGTCTCGTGCGGCAGTTTCATCGCGCCCGAGATGCACGCCTTGATCGACCGCAGGTCGTGGCGGCGGATCCGCGGCGAGTCGAGCAACGCCTGGTAGATCGGCGGCACCCCCGGGAACAGCGTCGGCCGCTCCTCGTCGATCACCGTGAAGACGGCGTCGAGGTCGAAGCGCGGCACCAGCACGAGCCGACCGGCGAGCAGCACCGTGGTCAGCATGCAGAGGGTCAGGCCGTACACATGGAACAGCGGAAGGACGGCAAGGGTGACCTCTCGACCCGGCATCGCGTCCGGCATCCACAGCCGCATCTGGTAGCTGTTCGCGACCAGGTTGGCGTGCGAGAGCATCGCGGCCTTGGGCTCCCCGGTCGTGCCGCCGGTGTACTGAAGCACCGCGACGTCCCGCGTCGCGTCGACCTCGGCCTGCGGCGCGGGTCGGCCCACCCGCAGCAGGGTGCGAAAGCGCATGACCGCCGGATCGTCCGGGATCTCGGCAACCAGCCTGGCCCGCTGCATTCGGTTGCGCGGCAGCGGGAGCTGCAGCCGTCCGCGCGCGGCCGCCGACAGCGATTCGGCGAGCGAGGTCACGACCACTGTCCGCACCGCGCACTGCGGCCGGATCTCGAGCACGGTCGCAGCGACCCGGTCGAGACAGACCACTACCGTCGCCCCTGAGTCGGCGAACTGCGCCCTCAGCTCGTCCGGACTCGCGACCGGGTTGCAGTGGACGACGATCGCCCCGAGCCGAAGTACGGCGAAGAACGCGACGACGTGCTGCGGGCAGTTGGGCAGCACGAGTGCGACCCGATCGCCCTTACCGACCCCGACCCCCGCGAGTCCGCCGGCCAGCCGATCCACCGCGTCCCGAAGCGCTCGGTAGCTGATCCGGTTGCCGACCGAAGACACCGCGAAGGTGGCGAGCGCGATCGTGGCGGGAAAGGCGGTCGCCGCGTCGTCGAGCAACCGGGTGACCGGCACCGACGGGAAGTCGTGGTCGGCGGGAACGTCGGCGGGATAGGAGCCGAGCCACGGACGGTCGGCGCTCGCCACGGACCGGATCATGCCACGCAGGCGCAGGTCGAGACCCGTGATGTCCAGCGCCTCGCCGCCGACCGTCGGACGCGCGCCGAGCCGCCGGCGGTGGATCGCAACCGGACCGGGCGTTCGGATGTCTACCCTAGGGAGAGCACGCCGCTCGGGATACGCCGTCAAGAGGAGGGTTCGTGCCTAAGTCACGAGTTCGCACGAAGGCGGCCTATACCCCGCCACCCACCCGATCGGTGAAGAAGCGGGTCAGCGCGCCCTGGGTCGGCCCGCTCATGCTCGGCTGCTTCCTGGTCGGGATCGTCTGGCTGGTTTTGTTCTACGTCACTGGGGGAAGTCTGCCGATCAAGTCGATCGCCAACTGGAACCTTCTGGTCGGCTTCGGCTTCATCATCGCCGGGTTCGTGACCTCGACCCAATGGCGCTAAGCGGGCGTGTGCCCGTAACAGCCACGTAGTCACAGCCATGTCATTTGCCCACAGCCGTTATCCACACTGGGGATAGCCGCGCCATGCCGCTCTACTTGTTCCGCTGCACCCAATGCGACGCCGAGATGGAACTCCTCCTCGAGCTCGGCGACACCGCGGATCGGGCTTGTGCCAGCTGTGGGGCGGTCGCAACCCACCGGTTTGCCCGGATTGCGGTGAAGTACGGCGGCTGGGGCTTCGGCGCCACCGACCGGCTGGTGGCCGACCCCCGCGGCAAGGACTTCAAGGCGCTACGCGAGAGCGCCGAGCGGATCGCCGACTCGTAGCCGCACCGCCGCCCGAGAGGGGTTGGATAGCGTCGACCGATGGCCCGTGCGCTGATCCTCGGCGGGACCGGGGCAATCGGCCGTGCCACTACCGCGCGGCTGCCCTAAGCCGGCTGGGACGTCGTCATCACCGGCCGCAACCCTGCAGCGATGCCCGCCGCGCTGCTCGCTTCGGGCGCGAGCTTCCTGCGCTGCGACCGCCAAGACCATCCCGCGCTGCTGCCGACCCTGGCCGGGCTCGGGCCGCCGCCCGACCTGCTGGTGGACGCGGCCGCCTACACCGCCGCTGACGCGGCGGCCCTGCTGCCAATCGCCCGGGAGGCCGGGTCGGTGGTCTTCCTGTCGACCAAGGCGGTGTACGTCGACGGCGCCGGCCGCACGGTTAACAGCGACCAGCCACCGGAGTACGGCGTACCGATCGCCGAGAGCCAGCCCACGGTCGCGCCGCGCAGCGACGTGCACTTCGACACGGCCGAGGGCTACGCGGTCAACAAGGTCGCCGCCGAGCAGGCCTACCTCGCCAGCGGCGCGCCGGTCACGGTGCTGCGCCCGTCCAAGGTCCACGGCGCGGGATCCCGGCGGCCGCGCGAGTGGATGTACGTCAAGCGCGTGCTCGACCGGCGGCCGGCGGTGTTCCTGGCCGGCCGCGGTGCCGGTGTCGACCACCCCAGCGCGGCGGCGAACATCGCCGCCGTGATCGAGACCGTCGCGGCAATGCCCGCGGCGCGGGTCCTGAACGCCGCAGACCCCGAAGCCCCCACCGTGCTCGAGATCACGAGGGCGATCGCGCGGCATCTCGGCCACGACTGGGACGAGGTCCTGCTCGACGCCGACACGGCCGGCGAGCTCGGTCGGAACCCTTGGCAACACCCCAGCCCGATCGTCCTCGATGTCAGCGCAGCGCTGGCGCTGGGCTACCGGCCGGCCGGAACCTACGCCGAGACGGTGACCGAGGAGATCGACTGGCTGGTCTCAGCACAGGCGGGCGGCGTCGACGCGTGGATGGTGCCCGCACCCGATGACGAGTTCTTCGCCTCGCTCCTCGACTACACCGCCGAGGACGCCTACCTCGAGGCCCGCGGTTAGACCAGCTCGAGGACGGTCGCGTTCGCCATCCCGCCGCCTTCGCACATCGACTGCAGGCCGTAGCGGATGCCGTTGTCGAGCATGTGGTGAACGAGGCGGGTCATGAGGATCGCGCCCGATCCGCCGAGCGGGTGCCCGATCGCGATCGCGCCGCCGAGCGGGTTCAGGGCCTTTGGGTCGGCGCCGGTCTCTGCCAGCCAGGCCAGCGGCACCGGGGCGAACGCCTCGTTGATCTCGAACGCACCGACGTCGCCGATCGAGAGCCCGGCGCGGTCGAGCACCTTCGCGGTCGCCGGGATCGGACCGGTGAGCATCACGATCGGGTCGTCACCCACGACGGAGAAGCTGTGCAGCCGCGCGAGCGGCTTCAGGCCGAGCGCCGCCGCCTTCTCACTCGTGGTGATCAGCAGAGCACCCGACCCGTCGGAGATCTGCGAGGAGTTGCCCGCGGTGATGACACCGTCCTCGGCGAATGCAGGCTTGAGCCCGCCGAGCTTGTCCAGACTGGTGTCGCGGCGTACTCCCTCGTCCACTTCGAGACCCGTGCCGGGTACGGCGGCGTACTGCTTGGCGAACGCGCCGGAGTCGATCGCGGCGGCGGCCTTCTGGTGCGAGGACAGGGAGAACTCGTCGACCTGCTGGCGCGAGAGGCCCCAGCGCTTGGCGATCGTCTCGGCACCGAGTCCCTGGTTGATCTGCTCGCCCGCGTAGCGGGCCAGCATCTTTGGCCCGAATGGGAAGCCGACGTCCGAGCCGATCGATGAGCCCATCGGCACCCGGGTCATCGACTCGACGCCGCCGGCGACGGCGACGTCGTACTGGCCGGACAGGACGCCCGCGGCGGCGAAGTGGACCGCTTGCTGGCTGGAGCCGCATTGGCGGTCCACTGTCGTACCCGGGATCGACTCGGGCCAGCCGGCGGCGAGCACGGCGTTGCGCGCGACGTTGAAGGTCTGCTCGCCGACCTGGCCGACGCAGCCCCAGATCACGTCGTCGACGAGGGCGGGGTCGATGCCCGTTCGCTCGACGAGCGCGGACAGAACGTGCGCCGACAGGTCGACCGGGTGCACGTCCTTGTACGCGCCGTTGCGGCGCCCGACCGGAGTCCTAACCGCCTCGACGATCACCGCGTCACGCATGTCGACCCTCCTCGCGCTGTGAGCCCCTGACCGCCGGACTCGGAGACCATGGTACGAGGTAAACCGAACCAGATTCTGTGATCTTCCCCTCGACGGCCTCGACGCAGGTCACCGCGTCGCGGCGTAGCAGGCCACCGGCACCCCGTGGGACATCTGGAGGATCGGGCACTCGTTGTGAACGTGGGCGGCCCCCAGCAGCCCCCCGACGGCGAGGATCACCGCGACCGCGACCACGCCGGCCGCTTGCAACCGGTCGCGCATCGGCCCACGCGGCGCGTAGGCGTAGATCAGCGCGATGACCGAGCCGGTGACCAGACCGCCGACGTGCCCGCGCCAGTCGATGTTCGGGATCGCGAAGGTGAAGATCAGGTTGGCGACGATGGTGATCGCGATCCCGTTGGTCGCGAGCTCGCGGTGGCGAGCCACGATGTAGAGCGCACCGAACAGGCCGAAGATCGCACCGGAGGCGCCCGCTGCCGTCTCGCCGATCGGGCCGAGCGCGAGTGACAAGACGCTGCCCCCGATCCCGGCGAGCAGATAGAGCGCGATGAACCGCATCCGTCCGAGCGCCGCCTCGAGCGGCGGACCGAAGATGTAGAGCGCGTACATGTTGAAGCCGATGTGGAAGATCTCGAAGTGCAGGAAGGCCGCAGTGATCAGGCGGTACCACTGGCCGTGCGCGACCGCGACCGGAATCAACGCGAGGTGGTCGAACAGTGGCGAGGTGCCACTGCCGGAGATCGGGTTCATGCCGTTGACGGTCGTCGCGAGGAAGACCGCGACGTTGATCGCGATCAGCGCGCGGGTGACGGCACCCGGGCGTTCACCCGGGCGGATCCTTCCGCCGTAGACGGTGCGCGGGGACCGCACCGTACGCCGGCCCTCGGAGACGCACTCGGGGCACTGGAAGCCGACCGATGCGGGGTGCATGCAGTCGGGGCAGATCGGCCGGTCGCACCGGGTGCACCGCACGCCGGTCGCACGGTCAGGGTGGCGGTAGCACCGCTGGTCGACGTCCGTTGCCGGCTCGTCGCTCGGCGAGCTCACCTCAGCTGGTCACCCGTTCGATCGTCACGGCATTGATCGTGACGTCGGTGACCGGCCGGTCCATCTTCCCGGTCGCGGCGGCGGCGATCCGGTCGACGACGTCGCGGCTGGCCTGGTCGGCGACCTCACCGAAGATCGTGTGCTTGTTGTTCAGCCAGGCGGTCGGAGCGACGGTGATGAAGAACTGCGAGCCGTTGGTGCCCGGCCCGGCGTTGGCCATCGCGAGCAGGTAGGGCTTGGTGAACGCCAGCTCCGGGTGGAACTCGTCGTTGAACCGGTAACCCGGGCCGCCGGTCCCGGTGCCGAGCGGGTCGCCGCCCTGAATCATGAAACCGCTGATCACCCGGTGGAAGATCGTGCCGTCGTACAGCTTGGTCGCCCCCCGCTTTCCGGTCCGCGGGTCGGTCCACTCGCGGGTGCCTTCGGCCAGTTCCACGAAGTTGGCAACGGTCTTGGGCGCGTGGTTCGGGAACAGCTGCACCCGGATGTCGCCCTCGCTCGTCGCGAGGGTTGCGAACAGTTCCTCAGCCACGTCGCTCCTCGGGGGGAAATGCCTGGCCGCGGCGTGCAGCAGCGGCGACTGATCAGGGGTTCAAACATCCTTGCACGCCTGGAGGCAAAGCAACGAACACGGTTGACGGCACGCTCACCGGGAACGCTGATGGCAAGGCCGCAGGCGAACAGATCGGAGGGCGGTCATGTCCAAGACGCGCGAACGGGATGCTGCCAAGGAGCGGCTCGTCGAGGCGATCGGTGCTGCCCGCGAGGCGACCATCACCGCCGTACGGGACGAGATCGCGCCGGCCGTGATGGCCGCCTTCGAGTCCGCCCGCGACGCCTCCGCCCCGATGTACGCCGAAGCCGCCAGCCGCGCCGGCGATGCCGTCGACGCCCTTCGCGGAAGCGACGCGATCAAGAACGTGCGGAACAGCGATGCGCTGAAGAGTGGGAGCGACGCCGTCAAGTCGGTCCGCAAGAGCGACGCGGTCAAGGCCGGGAGCGACGCCTGGAAGGCGCTGCGCGACAGCGAGCCCGCGAAGGTCGTTACCGGTCAGCGCCGGCGTCGGCGCCGCTGGCCGATCCTTCTCGCGGTCGTCGCTGCCCTTGCGGGGGCACTGCCCCTGATCAAGCAGAAAGTGACGTCCCAGAGCTGGAGCGAGCTGACCGAACCGGTGTCGATGTCGACCCCGCCGAGCGGCTCCGGCGGCGACGCCGAGCAAGCCGACGCCAACCGCGGGACTAACTAGCGCCGGAGACTCCACAGGTATATGTCGTGTTCGCCGGCTGGACGCCGCCGGCGCTGCTGTCGTAGAACCACGTGTTGCCAGAGGCCGCCACGCCCTTGATGCAGTAGCCCTGGTTCGTGTTCGACACGATCGTCAGGGCTGCGGTCCCGCCGTTGTAGTCGCCGCCGGCCGAGAACTTGAAGGACTCCTTGGTGGCCAGGTTGCTCGTGCTGTCGGTGTAGGTGTTGAAGTCCGTGAGGTAGGTCTCCTCTGCCGTGGCAGCGGCGACCAGGTCCGACTTCACTGCAGCGTCATAGCCCTTCTTGCGCTGCTGCAGAAAGACCGGGATCGCGATCGCGGCCAGGATGCCGATGATGATGATCACGACGAGCAGCTCGATGAGCGTGAACCCCTCTTCGCGTTCATCGCGAGCGAGCTTCGACAGGCAGGAGAGCATGGTTAGTCCTTCGGTGGTCCGATCCTTACCTGTTTGATCGGTACGCCGGGCTCCTGCCTTGAGTGGAGGTTCGGGCCCTACGGATCAGTGCGAAGGAACCCTCGCCGAGCGACCCCGTGGGCTGGCGCGTCGAGCGCGCTGGTGCGGCGCAACGACTCAGGCTGCGGATCACCCCTGGTTCGGGGTCTCCTGCGGCGCCGGCTCAGGCGGGAGAGCCGGGTACATCCAGGCGAACTGCGGGTTCGGCGACGACGGGTCCGTGGGGGGCGATCCGGCGTACTGGGTGGCTGCTCTGCGTGCCGTGCGTGGTCGGCGTGGCCTGGCGTACTTGACGATGATCGCGATGGCGAGAAGCGCAACGAGCGCGTAGCCGGTGTCGGTGCCAAGTCGGTAGGCCGAGCTCTTCTGCTTCCCGACGGTGGCGAGGTGAGCAGGTTGCCCACCGCCGGCCGAGACCGCTCCGTTCGGAGAGCTTGCGGTAGGTGTGTCGGTGATGACCAGTGACCGGACGAAGGCGAGCGACGCTGACCTGCTCGTGGTGATGGCAATCGCGGAGTAGACCGTCTTGGCGAACTTGACGACCAGATAAGACTCGAAGGCGTTCGGCTGGGTGAGGTGGTTGTGGCGGTTGATCGGGGAGCGTTCCCGGCCGACGAACCGGTAGCCAGCCACGGCACCGACCAGGACCGGCTTCATGCCCGGCAGCCGGCCGACCGCCGAGGCGTACTTCTCGGCGGCCGGCTGCGATCGGAAGGTGCAGGTCATCACCAGGTAGGTGGGGGTGTGCGGCACCGGCGCGGATGCAGCCATGATGTTGCCGGAGTCGGGCGAGACGTAGTACGCCGTCGCGGTGCGCGCGCCCGGGAACTGTTCGAGCCCGCTGGCGCGGGCGACGGCCTCGCGCGGGTCGGACGGGAACGCCACTGCAAACGTGCTCCCGACCGGGCTGACCAGGCCGCTGGTGGGAGCGGCAACCACGGGGGTGTGCGCCCAGCACACCAGCGCAAGGACGATGGCGCTCAGCAGCACGCCTCGTCGACCAGCCGATCCTGCTGCCACGCCACCGGGCTGGGCGGCTGCGACAAAGGGGCGGTTCCGTTTGCTTTGCACACTTCTTGGTCGACAAAGACCGCAGCCGGCTTGACCCCATATGTCCGCCGATCGCCCCGGGAGTGCCCCCCGGGAGGCAATGACGACGACTGGGCGAACAGTTTCCGCTCGCTGCGACTCGCTGCGACCGAGGCGAGCCCATGACCGGCCGGCTCGTGTGACCGTGGTCCACCCCATGGGTCAGGGCTACGAGTGGAGACGAGGGGAATCGAACCCCTAACCTCCGCCTTGCAAAGGCGGCGCTCTGCCAATTGAGCTACGTCCCCGAGCGGGGTGGCGGGGTGGGCCTGGGAGGACTTGAACCTCCGGCCTCTTCCTTATCAGGGAAGCGCTCTAACCGAGCTGAGCTACAGGCCCCAGTGGTCTACGCCGTACGGCGCTGCGGCCCGCGAGCCTACCGCAGCCGTCCGGCGCGGTTCACCCTAGTTGCGCTCCGCGAGCGTGACCTCGACCCCGCCCACGATGTCGGTGCAGACGTTGTAGATGAACGCGGTCAGCGTGGCGAAGGCCGTGAAGAGGATCACGTTGATCGCTCCGACCACGACCGCCACCATCATGACCCGGCTGAAGCTGAGCCAGACCGCAAGCCCGCCGCCGTTCGGGTTGCTGCTGACATCGGCGAGGAACGACCGCAGCGAGGCGATGACGCCCATGGCGTCGACGATCGAGTAGAGGATCACGACCGCGACCAGCAATACGATCATGCCGGCCAGGCCGTAGACGAAGGAGAACTTCAGCGTCGACCACGGGTCGATCCGGCGGACGGTGAGCCGCGCGCGGCGACCCTTCTTGCCCTTGGCCGCCGTGCTGGTGCCGACGGTCAGTGGGCGCGGCGGCGCCGCGGCGACACTTCCATCGCCGGCGGGGCGGGCTGCTGCCTCAGGCATGACTGCGGACGTGCGCGGCATCGAGCCTTGCCCGCTGGGGTCGCCCCACATCGGGACGCCCCCGAGCATGCGGGAGTCGCCCGAGCCGCTCGTCACGTCTCGTCGCCCTCCTCGCCCTCGGCCTCGGCGTTACGCGCGATCGCCACCACAGTCTGCTCGTCCGGGAGATTGATTAAGCGCACTCCCATGGTTTGGCGTCCGGCGCGTCGGACTTCCTTCACTCTCGTCCGGATCACCCCGCCGCCTGAGGTGATCGCGAAGATCTCTTCGTCGACTCGTACCGTCAAGGCTCCCACGAGTGCCCCACGCTTGGCCACGATCTTGGCCGTCACGACACCCTTGCCGCCGCGGCCTTGCACCGGGTACTCGCCGACTTTCGTGCGTTTTGCGTAACCACCGTCGGTCGCGATCAGGATGTCGACCTCGTCGTCGCGAACGACCTCCATCGCGAGCAGCTCGTCGCCCTCGCCGAAACGCATGCCGATCACGCCACTCGTGGCGCGCCCCATCGGACGAAGCATCTCGTCATCCGCGTGGAAGCGGATGGACTGCGCCTGCCGCGAGATCAGCAGCAGATCGTCCTCCGCCGCGACCAGGCGAGCCGCAATCAGCTCGTCGTCCTCGCGAAGGTTGATCGCAACGATGCCGCCGGTGCGGTTGGAGTCGAAGTCCGACAGCTTGGTCTTCTTCACCAACCCGCGCTTGGTCGCCAGCACGAGGTACGGCGCAACCGCGTAGTCCTTGATGTCCATCACCGACGCAATGCGCTCATCGGGTTGGAACGCAAGGACATTCGCCACATGCTGACCGCGCGCGGCGCGGTTGGTCTCCGGCAGCTCGTGCGCCTTGGCGCGGTAGACCCGGCCCTTGTTGGTGAAGAACAGGATCCAGTTGTGCGTCGATGTGACGAAGAAGTGCTCGACGATGTCGTCCAACTTCAGCTGCGCACCCTGGACGCCCTTGCCGCCACGTTTCTGCGCGCGATACAGGTCGGTTTTGGTCCGCTTCGCATACCCGCCGCGGGTGATCGTGACGACAACGTCTTCTTCTGCGATGAGGTCCTCGACGCTCATGTCGCCTTCGTAGGCGATGATCTGCGACCGGCGCTCGTTGCCGTACTTCTCGACGACCTCGCCGAGCTCCTCTCCGATGATCGCGCGCTGCCGCTCGTCGCTGGCGAGAATCGCCTCGCACTCCGCGATGGTCGCCATCTCGTCGTCGTAATCCTGCTGCAGCCGCTGTCGCTCGAGCGCGGCCAGCCGGCGCAGCTGCATGTCGAGAATCGCGGTTGCCTGCACCTCGTCGATCTCGAGCAGCTGCATCAGGCCGGTACGGGCCGCCTCGGCCGACTCACTTGCACGAATCAGCGCGATGACCTCGTCGATCCGGTCCTGCGCCTTGAGCAGTGCGACCAGGATGTGCGCCCGCTCCTGGGCGCGACGCAACCGGAAGCGGGTACGCCGCACGATGATCTCGATCTGGTGCGCGACGTAGTACCGCACCAGCTGCGCGATGTTGAGCGTGCGCGGCACACCGTCGACCAGCGCCAGCATGTTGACCCCGAAGGAGTCCTGCAGCTGGGTGTGCTTGTAGAGGTTGTTGAGCACGACCTTCGCGATCGCATCGCGCTTGAGCACGACGACCAGCCGCTGGCCGGTACGCCGGCTCGAGTCGTCCTTGATGTCGGCGATGCCCGCGACCTTGCCGTCGCGGACGAGGTCGGCAATCTTCTCGGCGAGCGCGTCGGGGTTGACCTGGTAGGGCAGCTCGGTGATCACCAGCTGCTGGCGTCCGCGGGAGTCCTCCTCGACCTCGACCACGGCCCGCATCCGCACGGACCCGCGCCCGGTTCGTAGCGCCTGGTCGATGCCGTCGCGGCCGACGATCAACGCACCGGTCGGGAAGTCCGGGCCGTGCACCCGCTCGATGCAGGCTTCGAGCAGCTCCTCGTCGCTCGCCTCCGGATGCTCGAGCGCCCAGTGAACGGCGGCACCGATCTCGCGCAGGTTGTGCGGCGGGATGTTTGTGGCCATGCCCACCGCGATGCCGGCGGCGCCGTTGACCAGCAGGTTCGGGAACCGGCTCGGCAGGACCAGCGGCTCGAGTGAGCGGCCGTCGTAGTTGGCGGTGAAATCGACGGTCTCGCTGTCGATGTCCCGCAGCATCTCCATCGCAGCGGCCGTTAACCGGCACTCGGTGTTGTGGCTGACGAACCCGTCAGTCAAGAACGAGTGGTCGGCACTGTCCACCCGCAGCGAGTACACCGGCGCGCGCCCAGCGTCCGCAACGCGGGCGACGCGCGCGAAGTAATAGCGACCGTCGACCAGGGGTTCGACGACGTCGAGCACCTCGGCATGTCCGATCCTCGCGCGCAGCTCATCCGGGCCTCGTTCCCACCGCTCGATGCGATCGATGTTGTGCTGGCGAAGCCACTGCCGATCAGCCGAGCTACGACCGCCGTGAGCCCGAACGTATTCCGCCAATCCAGGAACATGATCGGACGACAACGCCGTGCTGTGCGAGGGAATCTGCGCGAGCTCGAGACACAACTTGGCCTGCTTGCGGCCGATGAAGCCAACCTCGTCGCGGAAGATCCGCGCGTCGCGCCGGTTGCCGATGTAGACCTTGACCTCACCAGTCGCGTGGGTACAGCGGCGGCTCACCACACCGAACTCGAGCAAAAGTCGCTGGACGTCCTCCGCGAGACCCTCGCTGCGCGTGGAGTACGAGATCTGGATCGTGTTGCGGGGCAGAAGCGCTGACGACCCATCCCCCTCGAACAGCGACTGGAGGAAACAGCGCTTCAGCGCCGGCGATCCCCGCCAGATGAACTCCGGTACTCGCTTGTCCTTGCTGCGCCCGGCGACCTGGCTCATCGGTGATGCGTGCCACGCGGCGAGATTCTGGACGTCGAGCTCGTAGAGCCGGCTACCCGAGGCGATGATTCGATCATTGACGTAGCGGGGCCCGCCAACAGCGAAGTCGTAAGCCGCGAGCACCAGATCGAAGTAGCCCTTGTCGATGTTGTTGAAGCCGGCTCGGCGAGGACCGACGAACCCTTCGCTCACCCACGCGCCGGCAAGCACGCCGAGCGCCAGCTCTTCGCCGGTGTGCGTACTCACGGTCGAAGAACGACGCCGGTAGATCGCGACCCGATCCTCGGGCTGGATCTCAGACGCGAGCTTCCACAACAGAGTGGGCACACCTGCGACATCGACGAGGCAGAGCACCGGATGGTTCGGTGTGCCGACCAGGTTGTAGCCCTCGGTGGTTTCCACCCGAAGGACGTCGTGGATCCCGGAATGGAACAACACTGTTGCGGTGACAGGCTCACCGTTGCGATCCAGGACCTTGAGCTCGATCGGGTGGTCTGAGTCCGGCTGCGCTTGCGGAACGATCGAGTCGATACGCACCGACGATCCGTCGGTGAGTCGCACGCGCGAATCGCCGCGGAGGCAGTAGCGCATAGCGGCCGGAGGGTCGTTGCCGGGAGAGCCGAAGTTGCCCTGTCCATCGACGAGCGGAAGGCGCATCGCCCACGGCTGCGCAAGACGCACCAAGGTGTCGTAGATCGCGCCGTCGCCGTGCGGGTGGTACTGGCCCATCACGTCGCCGACCACCCGGCTGCACTTCGAGTATCCACGGTCCGGGCGATAGCCACCGTCGTACATCGCGTAGAGGACGCGGCGGTGCACCGGCTTCAGGCCATCGCGCACGTCCGGCAGCGCGCGCGACACGATCACGGACATCGCGTAGTCGAGGAAGCTGCGCTGCATCTCGACTTCGAGGCCGACCGGCTCGATCCGTCCGCCCGGCGGGGTTGTCATCTCGGTCAATGGAGTCCTCTACGGCAAAGGTTCGGTGTGGGCTGTTGCGCACTGCTCAGATGTCGAGGAAGCGCACGTCCTTCGCGTTGCGGGTGATGAAGGAGCGCCGGGCGTCGACGTCCTCACCCATTAAGACGCTGAACATCTCATCCGCGGTTGCGGCGTCATCGAGCGTGACCTGCAGCAGCACCCGGGTGGCCGGGTTCATCGTCGTCTCCCAGAGCTCTTCGGCGTTCATCTCGCCGAGCCCCTTGTACCGCTGGATGCCTTCGTCCTTGGGAAGCCGCTTGCCCTCCGCGGTGCCGGCCTCGATCAGGCCGTCGCGTTCGCGGTCGCTGTAGGCGTAGTCCGGCTGGTGCGGTCGGCTCCACTTGAGCTTGTACAGCGGCGGCGAGGCCAGGTAGACGTGGCCGTGCTCGATCAACGGCTTCATGAACCGGAACAACAGCGTGAGCAGCAGCGTCCGGATGTGCTGGCCGTCGACGTCGGCGTCGGCCATCAGCACGATCTTGTGGTAGCGCAGCTTGGCGATGTCGAAGTCGTCGTGGATGCCGGTGCCGAGCGCGGTGATCAGCGCCTGGACTTCAGTGTTCTGGAGCACGCGATCGATGCGCGCCTTCTCGACGTTGATGATCTTGCCGCGGATCGGGAGGATCGCCTGGTTGACCGGGTCGCGGCCGCCCTTGGCAGACCCTCCGGCGCTGTCGCCCTCGACGACGTAGATCTCGCAGTCCTCGGGGTTGGTGGACTGGCAGTCCGCGAGCTTGCCCGGCAGCCCGCCTGACTCGAGCAGGCCCTTGCGGCCACGCGCGAGGTCGCGCGCCTTGCGCGCCGCCATCCGGGCCTGCGCGGCCTGCGCGGCCTTCGACACGACGATCTTGCCTTCGCGCGGGTTGCGCTCGAACCACGAGCCGAGCCAGTCGTTGCAGGCCTTCTGCACGAACGACTTCGCCTCGGTGTTGCCGAGCTTGGTCTTCGTCTGGCCCTCGAACTGCGGCTGCGCGAGCTTCACCGAGACGATCGCGGTCAGCCCCTCGCGGACGTCGTCACCGCTGAGGTTGTCGTCCTTTTCCTTGAGGATCTTCTGGTCGCGGGCGAACTTGTTGACGACCGTGGTCAGCGCAGCCCGGAACCCTTCTTCGTGGGTGCCGCCCTCGTGGGTGTTGATCGTGTTGGCAAAGGTGTAGACCGACTCGGTGTACGTCGAGTTCCACTGCATCGCCACCTCGAGCGCCATGCCCTCGCCGTCGCTGTGGAAGTGGATCACCGAGTCGTGCACCGCCGCCTTGGTGGCATTCAGGTGCTTCACGAAGTCCTCGAGCCCACCCTTGTAGTGGTAGACGGTCTCGGTCGGGGTCTCGCCGCGCTCGTCCCGCAACGTGATCGCCAATCCCGCGTTGAGGAACGCCATCTCCTGGAGTCGGCGGGCAAGGGTCTCGAAGGTGTAGTCGACCGTCTCGAACACCGTCGGGTCGGCCCAGAAGGTGATCGTGGTCCCGGTCGCCTTGGTCGCGGCGCCCTTCTTCAGGGGACCGGTCGGGCCCTTGAGGTTGTGGTAGGCCTGCGTCCAGACGAAGCCGTCACGGCGTACCTCGACCTCGAGTCGCGTCGAGAGCGCGTTGACGACGGAGATGCCGACGCCGTGCAAGCCGCCGGAGACCGCGTAGGACTTGCCGTCGAACTTCCCACCGGAGTGCAGGGTCGTCATCACGACCTCGACCGCCGGCCGCTTCTCGACGGGATGCTTGTCGACCGGAATTCCTCGCCCGTTGTCGAAGACCCGCACCCCGCCGTCGGCGAGCAGCGTGCAGATGATCGTGTCGGCGAATCCGGCCAGCGCCTCGTCGACCGCGTTGTCGACGACCTCGTAGACCAGGTGGTGCAGGCCGCGCTCGCCGGTCGAACCGATGTACATGCCTGGACGCTTGCGGACGGCCTCGAGGCCTTCGAGGACGGTGATGGATCGGGCGTCGTAGGACAAGCTGGGCTCCGTCTCCAGGTGGCGGCTCGGCCGGTCGTTGGCGGCAGGGTTGCGCACGCAGCCGGCTACGCCCGGATGAGGGGGATTCTTCGCTTCAGTCTACCTGGCCAACCCACCAGGAAGGGCCATTCGGGGCGGCTGTGGAAGAACGTGGCGCGCGAACGCGGGTGGAGATTAGTCCCCCCACGCGGGAAGCCTGCCCCAGCGGCCCTGTGGCGCGATCAGACGTACGCCGAGCCGCCCGATTCTGACCGTTTCATCCGTATGTGTCGCGCGGGCCCCGGCCGGTGACGCGCAGCGGGCCGTGCCGCCAGTCCGGCGCGCTCGGTCCGCGCACGACGATCCGGTTGACCACGCCGGGCCCGATCTCGGCGGCGATCCGGCCCACCAGTGCGGCCGCCATCAACCGTAACTGGGTCGCCCACGCCGTCGACTCCGCCACGCAGCGCAGCTCGCCGGCCACCAGCCGCTCGGGGCGACAGTGCGCGGCGATCTCGGTGCCGACGATCTGCTCCCAGCGCGGCAACAGGCCAGCCTCGGTCAGGGTCCGCGACCAGTCGCGCTCTCGGACCAGATCCGAGACCGCATCGCCGAATCGTTGCGGGTCGCGCGGGTCGTCGCGCGCTCCGCTCCACGGCTGGTCGGCAGGATCGGCCTTGCGGACCCGGCGTGACGGCGCGACCGGTTTCGCGCTTCGGGCCCGCGCGAGCAGCCGGCGAGCGGCGTCCCGATGCTGTCGCGCACCCGGGTCCGGCCGGTCATCGGACACGGTGCACCTCACCGGCGGTGACATCCCACCGGGCACCGGTGAGCTGCGCAGGAACGTCGCCGGCGACGGCCGCCGTCACCAGCACCTGTTCAGCCGGTGCGACCAGGTCGGCGAGCGAGCGCCGGCGCAGATCGTCGAGCTCGGCGAAGACATCGTCAAGGATCAGCACCGGCTCGCCTCCGTCGCCGCACAACAGGTCGTAGGCCGCCAGCCGCAATGCCAACGCGAACGACCACGACTCGCCGTGGCTCGCGTAACCCCGGGCCGGCAGCTCCCCGAGCGAGAGCAGCAGATCGTCGCGGTGGGGTCCGACCAGCGTCACGCCCCGATCGAGCTCCCGGCTTCGGCTGCCGGCCAGCGCAGCCAGCAGCGCGGTCGCGAGCAGCTCGCGGTCGGTGCTCTCGGCAAGGTCCTCCGCCAGGTCCGAGCGGTAGTCGATCCGGGCCGGGCCGCCGCCGTGGCTCACCGCGCTGTAGGACTTGTCGACCAGCGGACGAAGCGCTGCGACCAGCTCGTGCCGGCCGGCGAGGACGGCTGCGCCGGCCGTCGCCAGATGGGCGTCCCACACGTCGAGGGTGGGCAGCTCGGCGCCGGCCCGGCGCTGCATACCCGCGCTCTTCAACAGGGCGTTGCGCTGCTTGAGGACTCGCTCGTAGTCGGAATGTACGGCGGCGAAGCGTGGCGAGCGAGCCACCAACAGCTCGTCGAGGAAACCACGGCGGTGGGCCGGGTCACCCTTGACGATGGCCAGGTCCTCCGGAGCGAACAGCACGGTACGCAGCACGCCGAGCACCTCGCGGGGCCGCGGCACCGGCGAACCGTTCAGCCGGGCCCGGTTGGCCCGCCCCGGCGTGATCTCGATCTCGATCACGCTGTCGCGGCCGTCGCGTACGACGGTGCCCCGCACGACCGCCCGCTCCGCACCCGACCGCACCAGCGGCGCGTCCTGGGCAACCCGGTGACTGGTGAGCCCGGCGAGGTAACCCACCGCCTCGACCAGGTTCGTCTTGCCGGTCCCGTTGGATCCGACGAACGCCGTGACGCCCGGCGTCAGATCCAGCGAGACGTCGGCGTAGGAGCGAAAGTCGTTGAGCGACAGCGCCCGGACGTACAAGCCGACCTCACCCCACCGACGGCCGGGTTAGGCGGTCGGGTAGGCGTCCGCGGACGAACCCTGGCCGGCCGCACCGCCGTCGCTGGACTCCACCGCGTGCCCGCCGAACTGCGCGCGCAACGCGGCGACCATCTTCATCGCCGGCGAGTCCTCCTGGCGGGAGGCGAAGCGGGCATACAACGCCGCGGTGATGACCGGAAGCGGCACGGCATGGTCGATCGCCGCCTCGACCGTCCACCGTCCTTCGCCCGAGTCCTGCGCGTAGCCCTTCAGCTTGGTCAAGTGCTGGTCCTGGTCGAGGGCTCGCACGGCAAGGTCCAGCAGCCAGGAGCGTACGACGGTGCCCTGCTGCCAAGAGGCGAAGGTGGCACGCACGTCGGTGACGAGATCGGTCGCCTCGAGCAGCTCCCAGCCCTCGGCGTAGGCCTGCATGATGCCGTACTCGATCCCGTTGTGAACCATCTTCGCGAAGTGCCCGGCGCCGGCACTGCCGGCATGCACGAACCCGTAGTCACCCTCCGGCTTCAGCGCATCGAAGATCGGCTGCAGCCGCGCGATGTCCTCATCGGTGCCGCCGGCCATGAGGCCGTAGCCCTCGGTCAGTCCCCACACGCCGCCGGAGACACCGCAGTCGACGAAATGGATCTGTTTCTCGGCAAGTGCCGCCGCGTGCAGCTGGTCGTCGGTGTAACGCGAGTTGCCGCCGTCGACCACGACGTCACCGGGCTCGAGCAGGCCACCGAGGGCCTGGATGGTCTCCGTGGTCGGCCGGCCGGCCGGGACCATGACCCACACCGCGCGGGGCGCGGAGACCTTGCCCACCAGGTCCTTCAGGCTGTCGGCGTCGCGTCCGCTGTCCGGCGACTGGTCGTAGCCGACGACCGTATGTCCGGCCCGGCGCAGCCGTTCGGCCATGTTGCCGCCCATCCGGCCGAGACCGATCATCCCGAGCTCCACGCCTGCCTCCTCGCCTTACCCCCGTCGTTCGTCGGTTGTGGACCGACCGCTACGACGCTAAACGTACGGGCATCAGGAGGTAACGGTGGTCGGTGCCGTCGTCGGCGCCGGACTTGCCGGTCAGCACGGCCGGCTTGGTCGGACCGGTGAAGGCCAGCCGGGCCTCGTCGGAGTCCAGCGAGCCGAGCCCGTCCAGCAGGTACGTCGCGTTGAACGCGATCGTGAGCGGCTCACCCTCGAACGACGCCGGCAGGCTTTCCTGCGCCTCCGCCTCGTCGACTCCCCCGGCTTCGAGCGTCACGCCGTCGGCCGAGAACGACAACCGGATCGGTGAGGTGCGGGAGGCCACGAGCGCCACCCGGCGTACGGCGTCGGTCAGTGCCGCAGAGTCCACACTGGCGGTCGAGGACGCCGCGTCGGGAAGCAGCGACCGGTACTTCGGGAACTCCCCGTCCAACAGCCGGCTGGTCGCCGACCGCTCGGCACCCGACAACCCGATCAACCCTTCGCCCGGAGCGTTGCTCGCCAGCGACAGGCTGATCTCGGCACCCGACGTGAGCGACTTGGCGGCTTCGGCCAAGGTCCGGGCCGGCACCAGCGCGGTCGCCTGCATGCCGACCTCGACCGGCGCCCAGCGCATCGTGCGCACGGCAAGCCGGTAACGGTCGGTCGCGGCGAGCGTCACCTGCTCGCCATCGATCTCGATCCGGATCCCCGTGAGCACCGGCAACGCGTCGTCGCGCCCGGCAGCGACCGCAACCGCCGTCACCGCCGCCGCGAACGCATCACTGCCGACCGTGCCGGCGACCGACGGCATCGCGGGCAGCGTCGGATACTCCTCGATCGGCAGGGTCGGAAGGGTGAACTTCGACGAACCGCAGCTCACGACCACTCGTGACCCGTCGGTGGACAGGTCGATCGGCTGCGGCGGAAGGCTTCGGGTGATGTCGGCCAGCAACCGACCGGGCACGAGGATCGCGCCGCCCTCGGCGATGGTCGCGTCCAGCTGAGCCTGGGCGGACACCTCGTAGTCGAACCCGGACAGCTCAAGGCTGCCCTGCTGGCCGGCTTCGATCCGCAGCCCGGCCAGGACCGGGAGTGCAGCCTTTTGCGGCAGGATGCGGGCCGCCCATGCGACCGCATCGGCGAAGCCGTCCCGCTCGACCCGGATCTTCATGGGCATCTCAACCTTTCGCTACGCAGCGGCGTACCCCTCGGTGCAGCACCGCATCCACAGTCTTGATTGACGGTATGACAGGAAGATTCAGATCCGGTCGTCGTTGTCGCTGCGGTGGACACTGTCGATAACCGGCGAACCCGCAGGTTAGCCACCGGCCGGCGATGTGCGCCGGCTGTGGAGAACGGACCGCTGACCGTGGGCCTCCTGGGGAGTGCCGAGCGGGGGGCCCGGATTGGACGATCTGACCGGTAAACGTCCACAGCGTTGTCCCCAGCCTGTGAACGACCAGCAGCGGACTCGGGGCGCAGCAAGAGGGAACGTTCGGGGAAGCCGCAGCGCGGGCTCACCCGCGGGCCTGGCTCTTGATCCGGTTGGTGAGCTCGCTGACCTGGTTGTAGACGGAGCGGCGCTCGGCCATCAGTGAGCGGATCTTGCGGTCGGCGTGCATCACAGTGGTGTGGTCGCGGCCGCCGAAGGCCTGGCCGATCTTGGGCAGGGACAGCTCGGTGAGCTCCCGGCACAGGTACATCGCGACCTGGCGGGCCTGTACCAGCACCCGGCTGCGCGAGGACCCGCAGAGATCTTCCATCGAGATCGAGAAGTACGCCGCGGTCTGCGCCATGATCGTGGACGCGGTGATCTCCGGGCCGGCGGCATCGGCGATCAGGTCCTTCAGCACGATTTCGGCGAGGGCGAGATCGACGGTCTGGCGATTCAGGCTGGCGAACGCCGTGACCCGGATCAGCGCGCCCTCGAGCTCACGGATGTTCGAGGAGATCTTGCTCGCGATGAACTCGAGAACCTCCGCGGGCACGGCGAGCCGTTCGGCCGCCGCCTTCTTGCGCAGGATCGCGATCCGCGTCTCGAGCTCGGGCGGCTGGACGTCGGTGATCAGGCCCCACTCGAACCGGTTGCGCAGCCGGTCCTCCAGCGTGACCAGCTGCTTGGGCGTGCGGTCGGAGGAGATCACGATCTGGGAGTTCGCGTTGTGCAGGGTGTTGAAGGTGTGGAAGAACTCCTCCTGCGTCTGCTCTTTGTTCTCGAGGAACTGGATGTCGTCGACGAGCAGCACGTCGATGTTGCGGTAGCGCTTGCGGAACAGCTCGCCGCGTCCGTCGCGGATCGAGTTGATGAAGTCGTTGGTGAACTCCTCCGAGCTCACATAGCGCACCCGGCAGCCCGGGACGAGGGCGCGCGTGTAGTGCCCGATTGCGTGCAGCAGGTGGGTCTTGCCCAGCCCGGACTCGCCGTAGATGAACAGCGGGTTGTAGGCCTTGGCGGGGGCTTCGGCGACCGCGACCGCCGCGGCATGGGCGAACCGGTTGCTCGACCCGATCACGAAGGTCTCGAACTGGTATTTCGGGTTGAGCCGGTCGGGTTCCCCGGTCGGCCGGCGAATCGGAGCCACCGGCGCCGGCTCGACGTCCTCCATCGGGTACGGCTCGTCGTCGAACTCCGCAGCCGCCGCGGCGTCACTCAGGTGCGCGTCCGCGGGTGGCTCGACCGTGACCGCGACGCGAACGTCACGAGCTAGCTCGCGGGACAGCGCCTCGATGACCAGCGGGCGAAGCCGGGTGTCGAGCACGTCCCGGGCGAAGTCGTTCGGCGTCGCCAGCACGACAGTGTCCTGGACGAGCGCGAGCGGTTTGGTCAGTCGCAGCCAGGCCCGCTGCTGAGCGGAGACCTGATCCTCACCGAGGCCGGCAATCGCGCGGGTCCACACCGATTCGAGATCGAGGACCTGGTCTGACACGAACTATCCCCTGCTTCCCGATCAGTCCCACTTCGTGCGGTCTGCTAACGCCTCGTCCACACCCCCATCCACAGACTGTGGATCAGGGCGTGACGCGCAACGCTAGGGCAAGCCCATCCGACGTCGCCGCGCGGGCACCACCCGGGGAAGCGGTGGTCAGGGAAGGTCGGCGCGGGAACGCTAACAGCAGGGCCGCCACCGCTACAACCACTCGCGCACATTGACTGGCCCTCGCTCGGCGTGTCGGCTTGACTGAGGACGCTTGACGTTTGCGCTCGGGGGCTGGCCGGTTTGACCTGACTTCGCGCGCGACCGTACCGTGGCAGCCGCGCCCCGGTGTGGGTTGCTTGCGTACGCCCCGAACTCGAAAGACCTCACCCGTAGCGGGAGATTGTTGTGAGTAAGCGCACGTTCCAGCCGAACAACCGTCGGCGCGCGAAGACGCACGGGTTCCGGTTGCGGATGCGCACACGAGCGGGTCGGGCGATCCTTTCTGCGCGCCGCCGCAAGGGACGCGCCGAGCTGTCGGCCTAGGCCGCGACGGTGTTGCCGGCCGAGCGGCGGGTGCACCGGCGCGAGGAGTTCACCGCGACGGTCCGCCAAGGGCGTCGCGTCCACGCGCCCGGGCTGGTGCTCTACCTGCGCAGCGATGACTCGGGCGCGCCGGCCCGTGCCGGTTTCATCGTGGCTCGCCCGGTTGGCCCGGCGGTCCGCCGCAACCGGGTACGACGTCAGCTGCGGCATCTCATCGCGCCGTATCTCGAGCACGCGCCGGCGGGCATCGCGATCGTGATCCGCGTCACCGACGGGGCGTCCCGGCTTACCGGTGCGGCGCTCGCGGACGCACTCGCGGCGGCGTTGGCGAAGGCCGGCGTCAGCACTCCGGCCGCGGACGGCGAGCCTCGATGAGCGCCGGCCGGCAGGTTCGCCCGGTGGGAAGGGTGCTGGTCGCCCTGCTCGGCGTCTACCGGCGCTGGGTGAGCCCGTTGATGGCACCACACTGCCGGTTCCACCCGAGCTGCAGCGCCTACGCGATCGAGGCGATCACCGTGCACGGTGCGCTGCGTGGCACTGGGCTAGCCCTGCGGCGCCTGGTCAAATGTCAACCTTTCTTTACCGATGGGTATGACCCGGTCCCGCTGCGGGCGGAAGGAGCCCACCGGTGAGCTTCCTCAACCCGCTGTATCAGGCGGTCGCCTGGCTGCTGGTGCACATCCACGACGGCATCGCGCACGTCATCACCAGCAACGGCTGGTCGTGGGCGCTTGCCATCGTCGTGCTGACCATGGCGATGCGGCTCGTGCTGTTCCCGATCTTCGTCAAGCAGATCCGCAACCAGCGCGGGCTGCAGGAGCTGCAGCCGAAGATGAAGGAGCTGCAGACCAAGTACAAGAACGACAAGGAGCGGCTCAACCAGGAGATGATGGCGCTCTGGAAAGAGGCCGGCGTCAACCCGCTGTCGGGCTGTTTCCCGTTGCTGCTGCAGATCCCGATCTTCATCTCGCTGTTCCACACCCTGCGCGAGATCAAGCCGATCTCCGGGTGCAAGGCCGGCCCCAACGCCGTGTCCTGCTACAAGGGCGTGCCCGGCTTCGACCAGGCGCACATCTTCAGCGCGGCGCACGCGAAGATCTTCAGCGTCCCGATTCCGGCGTCGTTCACCTCGAGCACGACCTACCTGCACGCTCTCGGCGGCTCACACACCTCGACCCGGATCCTGTGCCTGGTCCTCACCGTGCTGATGGGCGCGACCACGTTCATCACCCAGCGTCAGCTGATGGCCCGTAACGGGCCGGCGGCGAACACCCAGATGGCGCAGCAGCAGAAGATCCTGCTCTACGTCTTCCCGCTGTTCTTCCTCTTCTACGGCTTCAAGTTCCCGATCGGCGTACTGCTCTACTGGCTCACGACGAACGTCTGGAGCATGGTCCAGCAGCGGGTGATCATCGGGCGGATGGACACTGCCGGCGCAGCCCCGAGTGCGGTGCCGCCGCCCGCCGGCCCGGCCCCGGGGGCCAAGCCGAAGCCGCAGCCGCGCGCGCCCACCCCCAAGCCGGCACCGGCGAACGGCGATGTCGCGTTGCCGCCCGGGGGCGCCATCCAGCCGCTGCCGGGCGAGCGGCCCAACAATCCACGCCGCCCGGCCAACCGCAACCGCAACCGCAAGCGAGGACGACGATGACGACCGAGTTGCCCGACACCGAGACCGATGTCGAACCTGCGGCGGCGCCGGACGAGCCGGCTGCGGGCGAAGAGCGCGAGCCGGGGGAGACCGACCGGCTCACGCTGCTCGAGCGCGAGGGCGACATTGCCGCCGACTACCTCGAGGTGTTGCTCGATATCGCCGACCTCGACGGCGACATCGACATCGACGTCGAGGGTGACCGGGCCGCGGTGTCCGTGGTGGGCTCGGGGCTCGACCGGCTGATCGGTCCCGCCGGTGCGACGCTCGAGGCCCTGCAGGAGCTGACCCGCCTTGCGGTGCACCGCGAGACCGGCGTCCGCAGCCGCCTGATGCTCGACATCGGTGGCCATCGGGCGCGCCGGCGCGAGGAGCTCGCCGAGCTCGGGGTCGCCGCCGCCGGGCGGGTGGTGGCCAGCGGCGAGCCGGAGCGGATGACGCCGATGACCCCGTTCGAGCGCAAGATCGTGCATGACGCGGTGGCCGGCGTGACCGGGGTGACGACGGAGTCCGAGGGCGAGGAGCCGCAGCGCCTGGTGGTGATCCGCCCGGAGTGAGCGCGCCACGATGAGCGCAGCGGCCGCCGCGAGCGGGCCGGCGAACGGGTCGGCGAGTGGCCCGGTGCCCGCTGCCGCGCGCGAGGTTTTCGGCGCCGGCGTGGAGCTGGCGCAGCGCTACGCCGAGTTGCTGGCCGGCGAGGGCATCATCCGTGGGGTGATCGGCCCGGGCGAGGCGACCCGGATCTGGTCCCGGCACCTGCTCAACAGTGCGGCGCTCGCTGCGCTGGTTCCCGATGCCGTACGAGTCGCGGATCTGGGCTCGGGTGCGGGCCTGCCCGGAATCCCGTTGGCGATCGCCCGCCCGGACCTGTCCCTGGTGCTGGTCGAGCCGATGGCCCGGCGGGTGCGTTTCCTGCGGGACTGCATCGGCGCGCTCGGCCTGGACTCGGTCGAGATCGTCCACGCCCGGGCCGAGGCCGGCCTCGAGCCGCCCCCAGACGTGGTGGTCGCTCGGGCGGTCGCACCATTGCACCGGCTGATCGGCCTGGCACGTGCGCTGGCGAGGCCGGGCGGTGAGCTGCTCGCGCTGAAGGGCGCGAGCGCCGCCGAGGAGCTGCGCGAGCTGCCGGCGGGCACCGACGCCGAGCTGATCAGTGTGGTCCTCGGCGGCGTTCCGGCTACGGTCGTGCGGGTGCGAAGCCTCGACCGCAGCGGTGCGCGGGCGAGCGGCGGTGGGCGATGAGTTCCGCGCTGGGCTGGCCGGCATCCGATGACTTCGCGCGCAGCCGGTTGGGCTGGCCGAGCCCGGGCCAGGAGTCAGCCGCCGACCCGACCGGCCTGAATGACCAGCCCGACCCAGACGATGAGGCGGGCCCCGACGAAGCGTCGCCGAGCAAGGGAAGCGGGGAAGCGATGACGGTTTCACGTGAAACCAGCGACGACGCCGAGCGCATCGTTTCACGTGAAACATCCGGGCTGGCCGAGCCGGCCCGCCCGCCGGCCGGAGCGTGGCCTCGGCCGCCCGCCCGGCGCGTGCTGACGGTCGCGAACCAGAAGGGTGGGGTGGGCAAGACCACAACCGCGGTGAACCTGGCCGCCGCCCTCGCTCAGCACGACGTCCGCGTCCTGGTGATCGACCTCGACCCGCAGGGAAATGCCTCGACCGCGTTCAGCGTGGCGCATCATCTCGGTGCACCCTCGGTCTACGAGGCCCTGATCGGCGCCCGCTCGCTCAACGACGTGATCGTGGCGGTGGAGAACCTGCCGAACCTGTGGTGCGCGCCGGCCACGATCGATCTCGCCGGCGCCGAGGTGGAGTTGGTCTCGGTCGTGGCGCGCGAGTCGCGGCTGCGCCGCGCGCTGGAGTCGGTTGAGCTCGACGTCGACTACATCTTCATCGATTGCCCGCCCTCGCTCGGGTTGCTCACGCTCAACGCGATGGTGGCGGCGAGTGAGATCCTGATCCCGATCCAGTGCGAGTTCTACGCCCTCGAGGGGCTCAGCCAGCTGCTGAACAACGTGGCGCTGGTGAAAAGCGAGCTGAACCAGGCGCTGTACGTGTCGACCATCCTGCTCACCATGTACGACGCGCGGACCCGGCTCGCCGACCAGGTGGCCGAGGACGTGCGGACCCACTTCGGGAGCCTGGTGCTCGAGGCGGTGATCCCGCGCAGCGTGCGGATCTCGGAGGCGCCCGGCTTCGGACAGACAGTGGTCACCTTCGACCCGGCCTCGCGCGGTGCCCGGGCCTACCAGGCCGCGGCGTACGATCTCGCCAGTCGAGCCTGAGCCGGTGCGCGCGGTGGCTGCCGGGTCAAGGGCGAGCGAGCGACGGGAGGCGGCCGGATGAGTGCGGCGCGAAGGGGTGGTCTGGGTCGCGGGCTCGGCGCATTGATCCCCTCCGGGCCGGCGGGCGAGCAGGAGGCCGGCGCGCGCTTCGAGGAGTTGGCGATCGAGGCGATCGAGCCGAACCCGCGCCAGCCCCGAGACGCCTTCGACGAGGACGCGCACTCCGAGCTCGTTGCGAGCATCCGCGAGGTCGGGATCCTGCAGCCGGTGGTGGTCCGCGAACGCGCTCCGGGCCACTACCAGCTGGTGATGGGCGAGCGGCGCTGGCGAGCCAGCCGCGAAGCCGGCCTCGCCACCGTTCCGGCGATCATCCGTGAGACGCCCGACGATGCGTTGTTGCGGGATGCGTTGCTGGAGAACCTGCATCGCCAGCAGCTCAACGCGTTGGAGGAGGCGGCCGCCTACCAGCAGCTGCTCGAGGAGTTCGGGGCCACACACGAACAGCTCGCCGAACGCATCGGGCGCTCGCGTTCGCAGGTCAGCAACACGATCCGGCTGCTCGCCCTGCCGCCTGCGGTGCAACGGCGGGTAGCCGCCGGTGTCCTCAGCGCCGGGCACGCGCGGGCGTTGCTCGGACTGCCCGACCCGGCGGCCCAGGAGCAGCTCGCGGCGCGGATCGTGGCCGAGGGACTGTCCGTGCGAGCGACCGAGGAGCTGGTGGCGGCGGGGGACGACCCGAAGCGCCCGCGCGCTCGCGCCGTGCGGGCCCCGACCGCGCCCGCGCTCGCGCGTTTGGAGGCGGCCCTGTCGGATCTGCTCGAGACCCGGGTCACCGTGGAGCTCGGCCGGCGCCGGGGCAAGCTCACGGTGACCTTTGCCTCGATCGATGACCTGCACCGGGTGCTCGGCGTGCTCGCGCCACAGGTGCTGATGGACGCTGCTGCGGGTTCGGCCGGGCCGGCCGGGTCCGACCAGGACACCTAACCGCCCAAACCCCAGCGCCCCAAACTCGTCGCAGCCGCCCTGGCCACGGTGCTCCCGGCCACCGTGCCGGCCCATTGCCCGGGCCGCAGGCCGTCGATACAGTGAGCGCGGCGAGCGCGTGGGTGGGCCGCGGTCGCCGTCGCTTCCGGTCGGAGCCGGTGTCTCGAGGTGTCCATGACCCGTCGACTGGCCAGCGTGACGCTGGACAACCTCGACGACCTGCCGGTGCGCTGCCGGCGGTGTGTGTTCTGGGAGCTGGACCCGGTCGCGGGGACCCGCGCGATCGAAGCCGGTGACCCGGCGCTGGAGAAGGAGGCCTGGGTCTCCGCCGCGCTGCTCGAGTGGGGCAGCTGCGGCAAGGTGCTCTACGTCGATGGGGTGGCTGCCGGTTTCGCCCTCTATGCCCCGCCTAGTTATGCTCCGCGAACAGTTGCGTTCCCCACCTCCCCGGTGAGCGCGGACGCCGTGGTCTTGATGACGGCGGCGGTGCTCCCGGAGTTCTCCGGGGCCGGGCTCGGCCGGATGCTGGTCCAAGGGATCGCGAAGGACCTGATCCGCCGCGGGGTGCGGGCGATCGAGGCCTTCGGGGACGCCCAGTGGTCGGAGGTGGGCCACTGCCTGCTTCCGGCCGACTACCTGCTCGCGGTCGGCTTCAAGACCGTGCGACCGCATCCGAAGACCCCGCGGCTGCGGCTCGAGCTCAAGACCGCAGCCTCCTGGCGGGAAGACGTCGAGGTCGCTCTGGAGCGCCTACTGGGGTCGATGACGCCGGAAGGTGCGCTTCGCCCGGTATAGATGGATTTAGGACGAATCAGCGGGTGAGCGCGGCAATCCGGAACTGTCCGGTCGGAATGTCGAGATGCTCCGGCAGGTACAGCCGCTGGATGCCGGCCACGACCGCTTCAGCCAGCGCGTCGCGGAAGTCAGGGTGAGCCAGCCGGGCGACGTCGCCGGGGTTGGTCAGGTAGCCGGCATCGAGCCGAACCGCGGGCATCCGGGTCAGCCGCAACAACGCCCACGACTTCGGGTGGGTCCGACCGTCGACCAGGTCGGTGCGGCTCGCGACCTCGCGTGACATCAGGTCCGCGAGCCGCTCGCCGACCGCGGATCGCACCTCCCGGCCGGGCAGCCTTGCGCCGTAGAAGTAGCAGGCGCTTCCGCACGGCCGTTCGCTCGGCGCCGCGTCGAGATGCAGGGAGACGAACAGCTCGGCGGCCATGTCGTTGGCGAACCTCGCCCGCGACTCGACGTCGGGACAGTTCTCCGCGCTTCTGGTGAGGTACGTCGTCACGCCGAGCGCACCGAGCCGGCCCTCGACCCTGGTCGCGAGGTCAAGCACGATCTCCGCTTCGACCAGACCTCCCGCGACCGAGCCCGGATCCGCGCCGCCGTGGCCCGGGTCGAGGACGACCGTGCGGCCCGCGAGCGCGGCACCGCCGCGGCGCAGTCGCTCCTCCTCACGGCGCTCGGACGGCGAGCCGCCCGTGACAGTGCGGCGTAGCTGGTTGAGGGCACGCAGGGTTCCCGGTCCGAGCGTGCCGTCGGCGCGCAGGCCGACGTTGTGCTGGAACTCCTTCAGCGCCGCCTCGGTGGCCGCCCCGAAGATGCCGTCGCAGCGGCCCGGATCGAAGCCGAGCTCGAGCAGCCGCTGCTGCAGCACCGCGACGTCGTCGCCGACGTAGGGGTGGGCCGGGGAGTAGGACAGCAACCGGTCGCCGAAGCGCCAGTGCGCCTCGTCGAGCGCTCGGTAGGTCTCGGTGCCGATGATGCCGTCGACCCGGAGGCCACGGCTTTGTTGAAAGCCGCGAACCGCGAAGTCCATCGCGTCGTCGAAGACCGGGTCGGAGCACACGTCGAGCAGGCCGAGCCGTTCCAGCTTCGCGCGAATCTCGGCGACGGCGGGACCGCTGTCACCGCGGCGGTAGACCTGCATAACGTTCCGATGCTAACCGGCGGATTGCCGGCGCAAGAGCGCCGAAAAGGGTGACACCGCTCGACCGCCAGATCACCCGCGGTCGAAGGACGGGTCGATCAGAGATAGTCCTCGAGGTCGCGCAGCAGCGCGGCCTTCGGCTTGGCGCCGACGATGCTCTTCACGACCTCACCCGAGCGGAACACCGACATGGTCGGGATCGACAGGATCTGGTAGCGACGGGCGATCTCGGGGTTCTCGTCGATGTTGACCTTCGCGACGGTGAGCCGGTCGCCGTGCTCCGCCGCGATCTCCTCGAGGACGGGGGCGACCATCTTGCACGGCCCGCACCACTCGGCCCAGAAGTCCACCAGCACCGGAAGCTCGCTGGCGAGCACGTCAGTGTCGAAACTGGCTTCGGTGACGGTCTTGGTGTTGGCGCCCATCGGTTCTCCTTGGTAACGGCTGTCGCGTCTACCGGCTCAACGCGAACGTGGTCGTCGATGTTCCCTCAGCCCTACGACGCCGGGTCGGACACTAGCGATCCTCGGCCGGCAGGCCGTCGAGGTAGTGCTCGACGTCCAGCGCAGCCGCGCAGCCGCTGCCGGCTGCGGTGATTGCCTGACGATACGTGTGGTCGACCAGGTCCCCGCACGCGAACACGCCCGGCAGGTTGGTCCGGGTGTGCGGGGCGTCGACCACGACGTACCCCTCCTCGTCCAAGGTGATCTGGTCCTTGATCAACTCGTTGCGCGGGTCGTGCCCGATTGCGATGAAGACCCCTCCGACGTCGAGGGTGCGGGTCTGGCCGGTGTTGACGTCGCGCAGCACCAGACCGGTGACCCGCTCGTCACCCACCACGTCGTCGACCACGCTGTTCCAGGCGAAGCTGATCTTCGGGTTCGATGCGGCTCGTTCGGCCATGATCTTGGATGCGCGCAGGGCATCACGGCGGTGGACCAGGGTCACCGACCTGCCGAACCGGGTGAGGAACGTCGCCTCTTCGACCGCCGAGTCGCCGCCGCCGACGACCGCGATGTCCTGGTCGCGGAAGAAGAACCCGTCGCAGGTCGCGCACCACGACACGCCGTGCCCGGACAGTCGCTTCTCGTTAAGCAGCCCGAGCTCGCGGTACGCCGAACCCATCGCGAGGATCACCGTGCGTGCGAGGTGTTCCTCGCCCGCCACCGTCACCTTCTTGACCGCGCCGCTCAGGTCGAGCGCGGTGGCGTCGTCGCTGATGATCTCGGCGCCGAACCGCTCGGCCTGCTTGCGCATCAGGTCCATGAGCTCGGGACCCATGATCCCGTCGGGGAAGCCGGGGAAGTTCTCGACGTCGGTGGTGTTCATCAGGGCCCCGCCGTACTGGACCCCTTCGATCAGCAGCGGCTTCAGGTTGGCACGGGCGGTGTAAAGCGCGGCGGTGTAGCCGGCCGGTCCCGACCCAACGATGACGACGTCACGAACAGTGGCAGCCATCGTGTGCTTCAGCTCCTCCGACGTGTGCCGATCGGCCCGGCGCGGACGATCGTTGCGCTCCTTGAACAGGTGCGCCCCTTGAACAGGAGTGTAGGCAGCCGCATTCCCGGCCAACTGGCCCCGGCCGGGCGCTCGGCTGGGTCGCCTAGTTCAGCGGCACCTTGACGTAGGTCCGAATGAACAGGCTGCCGCTGCAGGTCGGGTTGACCACGTAGACGTCGACCACGTTGGGATCCTTGTCGCGCATGACGAAGACCGCGGACGGCACCTTGTGCAGCGACCCGCTCGTCCAGGTGCCGGCATCCACCGTGATCGGCACGGCGTTGCTGTTGCCGGTCAGCTTTGCGGCGCACAGCAGGATCTTGCTGCGCGAGTCCAGTAGCGGCCGGAGTACGTCGGGCACCCGCTCCGTGACCTGTGACCCGCCGTGCACCTGGCTCGGCGACGCCACGGGTGCCGGGGCGGTCGTGGTCGCGGGAGCGGCGCCGGTGCCCGGGCTGTTTTCCGGGCCGAAGTCGGCCGGCACGCGCGCGACCAGTCCGGGAATGATCGCGTCCAGACGGCTCGGCGTGTAGTTCGTCCCGGTCTCGTTCTTGCTGTAGTTCCTCGGCTGCGCCACCTGGGGCACCCCCGCCAAGCCCTTCGCGGCGGTGCTCGTCCCACCTGCGCCGCCGCCGCTGGAAGTCCCGGTCCCGAGGTGCCCGACCACGAGCGCAACGACGGCCAGGATGATGACCGCGGCGGCGACGCTTCCGGCCATCGTCGGCCGGCTGAACCGTCGCCGCCGGTAGGCGGACAGGTCCGGCACCACGTCGCGGTTCGGCGTGGTTTGCTCGGCGATCACCCGGTCCAGCCGAGCGGCGACGTCCTCGGGCATCGGTTCGGGCGGCAGCTCGGCGAGCGCACGGCGGGCCTCGGCGATCAGCTCGAGCTGTCCGCGGCACTGCTCGCAGCCCGCCAGGTGCGCGCGCGCCTGCGCCGCCTGTTGCGGGTCGAGCAGCTCCTCGTCGAGCTCGGCGAGCTCGTCGAAGCTGAGGTGGCCGTCGTTCACGCCGGATGCTCCTCGCCGGTTGTTGTCTCGGATTGGACGCGCGGCGCCGGTGGCGCGTTCCCGTCCACGCGGCGGGGGTCGAGATCACTGAGCGCCTCCGCGAGCCTGGCACGAGCTCGGGCGCAGCGACTCTTCACCGTTCCGGTCGGTACGTCGAGCATCTCCGCCGCCTCGGCGACCGAGTAGCCCTCGACGTCCACGAGGACGACCGCGGCGGCCTGCTCTGCGGGCAGCGTGCGCAGCGCCGCCACCACGGCCAGTGAGGTCTCGCGTTCGGTGACCGGGTCGCGGGCGTAGCGCTCGCCCGCGGGTTCCGCGGTCAGTGGCTCGGTCGGCCGCGCAGCCCGCCGGCGGGCGAGGTCGAGGCAGGCGTTCACGACGATCCGGTGCAGCCAGGTGGTGACCGCCGACCCGCCGCGGAACCCGGCCGCACCGCGGTACGCCGATAGCAGGGCGTTCTGCAGTGCGTCGGCGGCATCGTCGGGGTTGCCGAGCGTGCGCAGCGCGACCGCCCACAGCCGGTCACGGTGGCGGTGCACGAGCTCGGTGAAGGCGTCGGAATCACCGGCGACGTGCCGGGCGAGCAACTCCTCGTCGGCCGGCGGTTCGGCTGTCATTTGCCTTTGAGGGTAGGTGCTGCGTGCGCCGCTTCCGGTCTGACAGGCCGCCCGGCGGGCGGACCCGATCGCTCAGTTGAGCAGGGCGATCTCGGCCACTCCGAGCCGGTAGCCGTCGCCGGCCTTGGGCAGCGAGGTGATCCAGAGCAGCCAGTAGCGCGCGCGAACCGGCCTGGCCAGGGTCAGCCGGATCGAGGCGGGACTGTCGTTCTCCGAGGCGACCACGGGAAGGTCAGAGGCCTGCCGGGGACGCACCGATCCGGCCCGGATCTGGAAGTCGGAGCCGGCCGCCGAGAGCAGCAGCTGGGCGACCGAGACGGTCGTGGGGTGCCGCAGGTCCAGCAGCAGCCCGACGCCCTGCTTGAGCCCGCCGAAGTTCGGCCGCCCGAAGTAGGTGTCGGTGCTCCATTGCGTCGACGGGTCGTCGTCGACGGCGAGCCCGACGCCGCCGGGATCCTCGGTGCCGTCGCCTTCGGGATCGAAGCTCGTGATGTGCGGCGGCGTCGACCACACGACGCTGGTCTTGGCGCTGATGTTCGACTGGCGCGGCTGCGGGAAGCTCGGCGCGACCGCGCGCGCCTGCCCGGGCACGCGGCCGAGGTGGCTGCCGAGACCCCACGCACCGAGCCCGACCGCCGCGACCAGCAGCGGCGGGACGACCCGCCACATCACGCGGACCCAGCGCCCGCGGCGCGGATCGTCGGGATCCGGCGGCGGCGGGTGCAGCGGCGCGAGCGGTAGCCGGGCGAGGTCGTCGGCCAGCGCGGCGGCGGAGTCGTACCCGCCGGACAGTGCGCGCGCCGTGACCTCGTCGAGCGCCCGGCTGACCCTGCGCCGGTAGCGCCGCGGGTGCCGGCGGTCCCCGCGGGTGGCGGCCGGCAGGCCGTCCCATCCCGGCAGCGGCCAGTGGCCGGTGAGGCCGGCGTAGAGCAGCCCGCCGAGGCCGACCAGATCGTCGTACGACGGGTCGGGCCGCAGCGCAGCGGACAGCTCGAGTCCGGTGATCCTCGGGCCGGCGTCCGGCGGCAGGACGACCTCATCCGGATGAAGCATCCGGTGCGCCGCCCCGCACGCCGCGGCGGCGGCAACGGCTCGGGCGCAGGACAGGACCAGGTCCGTGACGACGGCGGGCTTTTGCGGGGAGTCCCGCAGCAGTGCTGCCAGCGGCGGGCCATCGACCCACTCGCTGATCACCCAGACCGTTGCCGTTCCGTGCTCCGCCGCGCTCTCGCCCACGTCGAGCACGCGCACCCACCGGGCGTCCGGAACGCCACCCGCCCGCGCGGCCGCCTCGATGACCGCCCGGGCGTCGCCGGCGGACAGGCCGGTGAGGATGCGGATCGCCACCGGGCGGCCGAGCACCTCGTCGGTCGCCAGCCAGAGGCTCGCGTTGGCGCTGCTTTCGTGCAGGAGGCGAACCAGGAGGTAGCGGTCCGCGAGCCGGTTGCCGGGGTCGGCGCGCGGCTGCACGAGTCGATGCTAGGGCGTCGCGGCTCGCAGCCGTCGGCTCAGGACAAAACCGTGCCGGGCGGCAACCACGGGCGGACCGCGCCGATGTAGCCCTGCATGTACACGGGCTGGATCTGGACGTCCTCACCGGTTTCCGGCGCGGCGATCATCAGCCCTTTCCCGATGTAGATCGTCACGTGGTGGATGGTCGCCGGGTCGGAGGTGTTCAGGGCGAAGAACAGCAGGTCCCCGGGCTCGAGCTGGGCGAGGGTCGGGTGCGGTCCGGCGTACCACTGTTCCCTCGAGGTACGCGGCAGGTTGATTCCGGCCTGGTGGTACGACCACTGGGTCAGGCCGCTGCAGTCGAAGGAGTTCGGGCCGGTGGCGCCCCACACGTAGGGATCGCCGATCCGGCTGCGCGCCGCGGCGATCGCCGCAGCGGCGGTGGCGTTCGGCGGCGTCGACCCGCCGAGGGTTCCCCCCGCACCGGTGAGCGCGGAGTCGAAGCTCGCCGCGCCGGCGGCCGCGGCCGCGGCCTGGTCGGCCCGCAGGATCTCGCGCACCGTGCTGGTCGCGTGCGCAAGCGCCTGCTGCTCGCTGTCGAGCAGGCCTTCGACCTTGGTCGCGTCGGCCTGCCGGGCTCCCTCGAGCCGGGTGATCCGGGTGGAGATCGCGCTGTCTTCTCGCGCGAGCACCCGAGCGTGCGCGAGCGTGGCCTCGGCCGACTGCGCCACCCGGTTTTCGTAGGCCAGGACATCTCCGGCCAGCCGGTAGCGGTCGATGGCCTGGGTCGGGTTGGTGCCGTTCAGCAGGGAGGCGAGCACCGCGGGGTCGCCGCCGCTCTCATACAACGCCTGCGCGTGGCTCGCGACGGTCTGCTCGGCGTTGTTCGCGCTGGCCTGGATGGCGGTGACCGCCTGGTCGGCCTGTCCGCGCCGGGCGACCGCGACGTTGAGCTCCGCCTCGGTCGCGTCGTAGCGCTCGATGATGACTTCGGCCTGGGTGTTGAGCCGGTCCACCAGCTTCTGCAGGGCGGCCGCCCGGGCTCGCGCCGTCGCGAGCGGGTCGGCCGAGGCGTGGCTCGCGAAGGCAACCGGCAGGCCGGCGGCGAGCAGGGCGATCGCGGTCGTGATCGAGCGGGTACGGCGGAGCATCAGTCGCCGTCGGAATTCGAGCTCGACGTCTCGACCACGACCGTGTAGTGCTTCAGCGGCCCGATCCGGCGGAACACCACCGTCTGCACCGGGCGCCGGAGGGTCAACGTGACGGTGCCGTCGGAGGTCACCGAGAAGTTCTTCGTAAGCACTTTCTCGTCGTTGCCGGTGCTGTCGACGTAGGCAACGGCGGCCTGGTAGGCGAGCTGGACGTTGCCATGGTTGTGGAACGAGGTACTGGCGGCGAAGGCGGCGTTCTGCGCGTCGGTCTGCGTGCCCACGCGGGTGGCCATGACGTGCACGGCGTCGTAGGCGAACACGCCGACGACGGCCAGTACGACGAGCAAGATCGAGATCGTTTGCAGTCGCAAGGCGCCACGGTCGTCACCGCTGGTCCGCATCGTGCCTCCTTCAGGAGGGATGTCGGCGTCAGCGCGCGGGGCCTTGAGATCGCAGCGGGCTCAGCCCCGGCCGGGGAGCAGTTGGAGCAGCTCGTCCACCTCGCGAACACGCAATCGGCGAGCAACCAGGACGAACACGACAAGCCCGGCAAGTCCGGCAGCAACCAGGTCGGCGATCGCCCCCAGCGGGTGGCTCTCCCGCTGCGAGCCGATCAGCCGGTCGACCGCGACCGCTGGAATCGCGGCCACGATCCCGGCGAGGGCCAGCCGGACGTGGGTCCGGATGACGTGCGTGCGTTCGCCGGCGACCATGCGCCGGCGCAGCTTGACGGTGAAGATCGCGGTCCCGATCACGTAGGACAACGAGTATCCGAGCGCGAGCCCGAACGCCTTGTCCCGGTTCGGGAGCGACACGTACAAGATCACGTCCGCCAGCACGTTGATCGCCGTCGCCGCCAGGTTGACCAGCATCGGCGTCCGCGAGTCCCGGACCGCGAGCCAGGCACGCAGCTGCATCTGGAACGCCGAGAAGGGCAGCAGGCCGATGCCGAACGCGATCAGCACCTGCCCGGTCTGCAGGGCGTTGTGCGGTGTGGTCTGGCCGTGGTCGAAGACAGTGATCGCGATCGACGGACCGAGCACGATGAGCAGCAGGGTGGCGGGCACCAGCACCACGCCGGCCACGGACAGCCCTCTCGCGAGGGACTGGGCGACCGCCGGTTCGTCTCCGGCCGCACCGCTTCGGCTCATGCCGGGAAACAGCGCGGTGATCACGGACACCGATACGACGGCGTACGGGAGCGAGAAGAGGATGTAGGCGTTGGAGTAGATCGCGTAGACGCCGTGGCCCTTTCCGACCGCTTCCGACAGCGCGACGATGACGACGTATGCGAGCTGGTTGGTGATGACGTATCCCAGCATCCACGCGGCGAAGCCGCCGGCACGTCTTAGCCCGGCACCGCGCCAGTCCCAGCGGGCCTTCAACCTGAAGCCGACCGCACGCAATGCCGGGAGCAGCGCGATCGTCTGCGCGACGACGCCCGCGGTCGTGCCGATCGACAGCACCAGGACCTGCGTGTGCGTCAGATGCCCGGGCCGCGGCCGGACGTGGGTGATGACGTCGAACACGATCCCGGTGCCGATCACCACGATGTTGTTGACGACCGGCGCCCACATCGGCGCGGCGAAACTGCCGCGAACGTTGAGGATCGCGCCGACCGTCGCCCCGATGCCGTAGAAGAGCAGCTGGGGCAGGAAGAAGCGGGCGAAGGACACCGCGAGGTCTCGTTGGGCACTCTGTGCGGAGTGGGCGTAGGCGTCGATGATCCACGGGGCCAGCACGACGGTGATGAATGCGACGCCGGTCAGCACGACCGTGACGATCGTCAGCAGCCGCTGCGCGTACGCCTCGCCGTCGTCTCCGTCGTCATGCGCAGCTTGAACCAGCAGGGGTACGACGACCGCGCTCAGGATGCCGCCGAGCAGCAGGTCGTAGAGGGCGTTCGGCACGGTGTTGGCAACGCCGTACGCATTGCCGACGCCGGCTTCCCCGATCGCGGCGGCGATCACCGCCGTGCGGATGAATCCAGTCGCGCGCGACGCGATTGTCCCGACCGCCATGACCCGGCTGCTCTGTGCGAGCGATGGCGGTCCGGGTGGCTCCAGTGGACGCGGCGGCGGCACCGGATCCGGCTTGATCGGGATGATCTCGTAGCTCATGCGCGCGCCCGTGGAGCCGGCGTCGTCGTCGCGCCCGGGCACCCGCTCATGAGGCAGCCGCGGCGGCGCTGCGCCGGGCTGCCAGCGCCCGACGGGTCAGCCGGATGGCGACCGCAACCAACAGAGCGGCGGTGGCCGCACCGGTGATCACGAGCGTGATCGTGCCGTAAACCGTCGAGCGGACAAACAACTGAATCGCCGGTTGGTAGGTCCGGCCGGCCGGCGTCAGGAGCTCGACCTTGAGCGGGAAGACCCCGGAGGTCTTGGCCGAGGCATGCAGGTCGACCGCGACCTGCTGATGGGCGGGGATGATGCGGACGACGTCGTTGTCGCGGAGCGTGAGTCGCTGGTTCTTCAGCACGTGCACGATCACGCTGACCGGGACATCGAGGTTGTTCGCGACGGTCACCGGCACCTTGCCGCCGTGGCTGGTCAGGGTCACGTAGCTGTTCGGCGCGGTCGTGATGTTGACCTTGCGGGTCTGCGCGGTCACCTCCGAGCTGAGCGCACCGAGCTGCTCGCGGCCCTCCTTCGGCCGGTCCCGCCACGCGGAGGACAACGCCTGGAGCAGAGCGACGTTGTAGCTGGCGATCTGCGGAGTGCTCTGCGGGAGGACGCCCTCGAAGGTTGCGATCTGCCGCTTGGTGGCGCCTACTGCGTCGAGGTAGGACGAGGAGAGCTCGTCGCGCCGCGCGGTCGGCGGGTAGGTCAACGGCTTGCGCTCGACCGGGGTGCCGGAGACCGGTGTGTCGCGGACCTGGGCCAGGCTGACCGGCTCGATCCACGGCACCTTGCCGGTGTCCGCGAGCAGTGCCGCCGCATATGCCGGCGACGGGTCCCAGTGCCGGGTCGGGGCGATGACGAAGCTTCGATCGGGTGCACCCGGCGCTTCGAGCTGGATCATCAGCGTCTCTGCCAGGTAGTCCTGAAGCGACACCCGTGAGCCGAGTGGGTTGCCCAGCCCGCTGTCGACATCGGCGTCGAGACCGGAGTCGGACAGCAACGCCTGGACCTGACCTTCGTCCGTCGACACGACTGCACGGGCCGAAGGGGTAGTGGGCAGTGGTCCGCCGACCACCGGCACCGCGGTGTCGGAGAGGATCATCGTGGTGTCGCCGCTGGCCTGCAGCAGGTCGAGCCCGCGCAGGTTCGCCAGGCCGTCGTCCGGCCAGCCGTACTCCAAGGTCGTCGCGCCGCCGAGCAGTCGTTGGACGATCTGGCGTCCCGACGTCGTGGCCACTCCGATCGCGGTCGCAAAGCCACCGGCCCGCGCTGCCGCGACCACGTCGGGGTCGGCGTAGGGCAGGGGAAGTACGTCGGCATCGGTGCGGGTGGTCGCGGTCTTCAACGTCGCAAGCCATTGTTTGGCCGCGGCGCTGCCGCTCCCGGCCGTCGTCGTACCGTTCGCGGCCTGCACGCGGTATCCCGAGGTCATCGCGTTGACGTCCTCGAGCAACATCGGGTCGATCGCCCACGTCACTGGGACGTTGACGGTCTTGGGTTTGTGGCCGAGCGGGCTCTGGTCCTCCGCATTGTCGCCGGCGCTCAGCAGGCCGGACAGCCGCCCGCCCGCGCTGAGCTCGGGCGCCAGGGAGTCGTCGAACCAGACGCCGGAGGCCAGCCGGTGCGGCCGGTCGATCAGCGGCCAGACCCACGCGACCTGGACCCGGTTGCCGACCCCGATCGCGTTGCGCGGCGCCCACGGCAGGAAGGTGCGCAGCTGGCCGACGTCGGTGGTGCCGGACAGGTCGGTGCCGGTGACCGAGACGGCGAGCTCGCGCACCTGCCACCCGCTGACCAGGCCCAGTCGCTCGCGGGTGAGCGTGTCGAGCGGGAGGCGCAGGGTGAACGGCTCGCTCGCGCCCGGCGCGAGGGTCGGGTCGGTCGCCGGCGCAGGGTTCGTCGCCGCCGTGAGACCCAGTCCGAACAGCGAGCCGTCGGGGTCGGCGGCGTAGGTGTCGAACTCGCTGCGGTAGCTGATCCGCGAGCTGATCTGTAGGTCGAGCGACAGGTTCGAGACGATCTCGTCCGACACGTTGGTCAGCGTGCCGGTCAGCACGAGGGTGTCCCCGGGCTGGGGCGCGACCGGCGTCATCGAGCTGAGCCGGACCTCGACCGGCGCCCCGGAGGTGTCCGCCTGGGCCGGTCCGGCCGGAAGGGTCGCCGCGAGCGGGCCGACGCCCACGATGGCGGCGATCAGCGGCGCAGCGAGTACGCCGAGCCGGCGACGCCGCGGTCGGGTCATGCAGAGTCCGCGAGCAGCTTCGGCACCCGCTCGACCAGCCGGCGCTCGTCGTCGTACGCGAGTCGTTCGGCCACTTCGCGCAGCGGCACCCACTCGACCTGCTCGACCTCGATGTCGGCGTCGGACAGCTCTCCGCCCGCCGCCACCAGAAGGAAGTGGTGCACGGTCTTGTGGATCCGGCGGCCGTCGGCGACGAACCAGAAGTCGATCGTCCCGAGCGGCGCCACCACGCGGCCGGTGATGCCGGTCTCCTCGGCCACCTCGCGGACGGCCGCCGCCTCGTGGGTCTCGCCCTCCTCGACGTGCCCCTTCGGCAGCGACCAGCGCAGCCGACCCCGGCGGTCGAGCCGGCCGATCAGGGCGCAGTTGGCCTCGCGGGTGGTGCCGTCGACGACCAGCCCGCCGGCCGAGGTCTCCTCCACCCGTCGCAACCGATCGCGCGACGTGGGGGACATACCCCGATCGTAGGCGCGGGTTGCGTCACGGACCGGCGCTCGCGGGTGTTGCCGCCGGCCGCGGCCGGATCGCTCTTAGGCTTGCCGGGTGCCTCCCGAAGCCGCGGACGTGGCGGCCGCCGCCAGGCGCGCCGTCCGCGAGTTGCTGCGGGTGAGCGGGACGACCGACCCGCTCGCGCGCCGGTTCGGCGTTGCCGGCCGGCGCTTGTACCTGGTCGGCGGTCCGGTTCGCGACGCGCTGCTCGGCCGGCCATCGACGGACCTGGACTTCACAACGGATGCGCGCCCCGAGGAGATCCTCGACATCGTGGAGTCGCTCGGGCCGACCTGGACGACGGGGTTCGAGTACGGCACGGTCGGGGTACAGGTCGGCGGCGTCGCCTGCGAGATCACGACCTTTCGTAGCGATGCCTACGACCCGTCCTCGCGCAAGCCGGCCGTGGAGTACGGCTCGACCGTCGAGGCCGATCTGTCGCGGCGCGACTTCACCGTCAACGCGATGGCAGTGGCGCTCCCGGTGGACGCCGCTCAGCCGATCGTCGACCCCTTCAACGGGCTGCAGGACGTGGTCGCCGGCCTGCTACGCACGCCGGTCGCTCCCGAGCAGTCCTTCGACGACGACCCGCTGCGGATGTTGCGCGCCGCCCGGTTCACCGCACAGCTCGGCTTCGAGGTCGTGCCCGAGGTGTTCGACGCGATCCGGGCCATGGGCGACCGGCTCGACATCGTCAGCGCCGAACGCATTCGCGACGAGCTGATCAAGCTGGTCTGCGCGCCGTACCCGCGCCGTGGTCTCGAGCTCCTGGTCGCGACCGGTCTGGTCGAGCACTGCCTGCCCGAGGTGGGCCGGCTAACCGAGACGGTCGACGAGCATCGCCGCCACAAGGACGTCTACGCGCACACGCTGACCGTGCTCGACCAGGCGATCGCGCTCGAGACCGACGGCCCGGACCTGGTGCTGCGCCTTGCCGCCCTGCTGCACGACATCGGCAAGCCCAAGACCCGCTCCATCGAGCCGGACGGGAAGGTGTCCTTCCACCACCACGAGGTGGTCGGCGCGGACATGACCCGCAGGCGGCTGACCGAGCTGCGCTTCCCCAAGGACGTGGTCGATGACGTCTCGCGGCTGGTCGAGCTGCATCTTCGCTTCCATGGCTACTCAGGCGGGGCCTGGACCGACTCCGCCGTCCGCCGCTATGTCCGCGACGCCGGACCGTTGCTCGATCGCTTGCACCGGCTGACCCGGTCGGACTGTACGACGCGCAATGCCCGTAAGGCGCGGGCGTTGGCGGAGGCCTACGACTCGCTCGAGGACCGGATCGGCGAGCTCGCCGCCGAAGAGGACCTCAACCGGATCCGGCCGGACCTCAACGGGAACGAGATCATGCAGGAGCTCGGGATCGCGCCGGGACCGCTGGTCGGCGAGGCCCACAAGCACCTGCTCGAGCTCCGGCTCGAGCGCGGTCCGCTTGCCCACGAGGAAGCGATTGCCGAGCTGCACGATTGGGCTGCCGCGCAAGGCGTGGACAAGCGCTGAGCGACGGCGTCGCCGGTCGCGGTCAGCGGCGGTGCTCCGCGGCGCCGTACCCGGCCGCGATGACCAGGTAGACGGCGGACATCGCGACGAGGATCGTCAGCGACCGGCCACTGCTGGGGAGCACGAAGGCGGCGAGAAACGCGGCTGCGACGAAGCTGATGTTGTAGATCGTGTCGTAGAGCGAGAAGACCCGACCGCGAAAGTCGTCCTCGATTGTCGTCTGGACGATCGTGTCGACGCAGACCTTGGTCGCCTGGGTGGCAAAGCCGAGGCACAGCGAGGAAGCGACCAGGAGCGGCATCGTGAACGGCGCGCCCAGCGCGAGCTCGGTGACTGCCGCGGCTACGGTCACCGCGACGATCCACCGGCGCTTGCCGATCCGGGCCGTGACCCACGGGGTCACCGCTGCGGCGAGCACCAGCCCGACACCGGCGGCGGTGACCGCCTGGCCGACCCCGACCAGGCCGGCGCGCAGGATGCCCTCGTTGTGGAACGTGTTGCGGTAGAGCAGCAGTCCCATGATCGACCACATGCCGAACAGGAAGCGCTGCCCGAAGATGACGGCGAGCGCGCGCGCTGCGGTCGGTCGGTGCCACAGGTGAACCGCGCCCTCGGCCAGTCCGCGAACGATGCCGGCCAGCTGACGGCGCAACGGGTCGGTGCTCGGCGGGTGCGGCCCGAGCGAGTCGGCGGGCAGCCGCAGCGCGACCAGCGACGCGCACAGGTAGCCGGCGGCAGCGACGAGCGCCGCCAGCGCGTCGCCGTGGCTGGCACCTCCGCCGGCGGCGCGCAGCCCGAGACCGATCAGGGCACCGACGATCGTCACGACGGTGCCGAAGGTCGGGCTGATCGCGTTCGCTACGACCAGCCGGTCGGCGGAGACCACGCTCGGCATGGCGGCCGACAGCGCCGCGAGGTAGAACCGGTTGACCGCGAGCGCGGCGAGCGCGGTGAGGACGAACACCGGCCCGCTCGGGCCGTGTGCCACCAGGGACGTCGCGGTCGCCAGAACCAGCACCGCACGCACCGCCGCGCCGTAGCAGAGCACCCGCTGGCGTCGCCAGCGGTCGAGCAGGACGCCCGCGAACGGCCCGATCAGGCTGTACGGAAGCAGCAGGACGACGAAGCCGGCCGCGACCTGCCGCGGTCCGGTGTGGTGCTCGGGGTTGAACAGCACCGCACCGGCCAGTGCGGTCTGCAACAACCCGTCCGAGGTCTGCGAGGTCAGCCGAGTGGCGAGGAGCTCACGGAACCGCGGCGCGGTGAACAGGTCCCGGACCGCATCGGTCCGGCGGGGCGGACGTGGTTCGGATCGGGGTGGTTCGACCCGGGTGGTCGGGCTTACGCCGTCTCGCCCTTGATGAAGGACTCGACCGACTCGCGCGCCTCGTCGTCGCTGTACTGCACGGGCGGCGACTTCATGAAGTACGACGAGGCCGAGAGCACCGGCCCGCCGATGCCGCGGTCCTTGGCGATCTTCGCAGCGCGGATGGCGTCGATGATGACGCCGGCCGAGTTGGGCGAGTCGTGGACCTCGAGCTTGTACTCGAGGTTCAGCGGGGTGTCGCCGAAGGAGCGTCCCTCGAGCCGGACGTAGGCCCACTTGCGGTCGTCGAGCCACGGCACGTGGTCGGACGGACCGATGTGGACGTCGGCGCCGCGCATCTCGTGCGGGATCTGCGAGGTGACCGACTGCGTCTTCGAGATCTTCTTCGACTGCAACCGCTTGCGCTCCAACATGTTCTTGAAGTCCATGTTGCCGCCGAAGTTCAGCTGGTAGGTGCGCAGCAGCTCGACGCCACGGTCCTCGAACAGCTTCGCGAGCACGCGGTGCGTGATGGTCGCGCCGACCTGGCTCTTGATGTCGTCGCCGATGATCGGGACGCCGGCGTCCGCGAACTTCTTGGCCCACGTGAGGTCGCTGGCGATGAAGACCGGAAGCGCGTTGACGAACGCGACGCCGGCGTCGATCGCGCACTGCGCATAGAAGCGGTCCGCCTGCTCGCTGCCGACCGGCAAGTACGACACGAGGACGTCGACATTGGCGTCGGCCAGAACCCGCACGACGTCGACCGGCTCCTCGTCGGACTCCTCGACGACCTCGCGGTAGAAGTCGCCGAGTCCGTCGTAGGTGTGGCCGCGCTGGACGATCACGTTCGTGGGCGGCACGTCCGCGATGTGCACGGTGTTGTTCTCGCTCGCGACGATCGCCTCGGACAGGTCACGGCCGACCTTCTTGCCGTCGACGTCGAAAGCGGCGACGAACTCCACGTCCCGGACGTGATAGCCGCCGAAGTCGACGTGCATGAGGCCGGGCACCCGCGCATCCGGGTCGGCGTTCTTGTAGAACTCGACGCCTTGGACGAGGGACGAGGCGCAGTTGCCCACGCCCACGATGGCGACTCGGATGGAACCCATCAGCGGTTGTCTCCTTCAGATGCTGAACTGTGCGGTGCAGCGGTCGATGATGCGGTGGGTCGCGACGAGGCCAGATGAGTCCTGACCGCGACCCCGTCTCGTTCGGTCGCGATGAGCTCGTTGAGCCATCGCACTTCCCGCTCGACGGACTCGAGCCCGTGGCGTTGCAGCTCGAGGGTGTAGTGGTCGAGCTTCTCGCGGGTGCTCATCGTCGTACGAGCACTGGCGCGACGTTCTTCGAGCCGGCTGCGCCGGCCCTCGAGGATGCGCAACCGGACATCGGCGTCGGTCTGCGAGAAGAAGGCGAACCGGACCCCGAAGGCGTCGTCCTCCCAGGTGGCGGGACCGCCCTCCGACAACTGCTCTTGCAGCCGTTCCTTGCCCTCGGCGGTGAGCTTGTAGACATGCTTCTTACGCCGCCCGGCGCCCGAGACGCTGGCCGAGTCGTCGGTCGTGATCAGACCCGTGGCCTGCAGCCCGGACAGGCAGGGGTAGAGGCTGCCGTAGGAGATCGCGCGCAGCGGGCCGAGCACGCCCTTGAGGCGCTTGCTCAGTTCGTAGCCGTGCAGCGGCGACTCGTGCAGCAGGCCGAGGACGGCGAGCTCGAGAACGCCGGACTTTCGGCTCACGATCGCGCTCCTCGGCGGGGGCTGGGCTTCCCTGGCTGGGCCCGATGTGATCGGCCCAGTGGCTGGCTCGGTCGGTCCGGTACGTCGAGGATGTCAACCTCGATGTATCGAACGGATACATCGAGGAACCTACCCGGTGGGTGGCCGGAATGCAAACACCGGGTGTCCGGATGATTGCCTGCCCGCCTGCCGGCGACCTCGCGGGCTTCACCCGGGCGAGCGCGATGGATCGGGTTTGTCCCAAAGGTCCGCGGCGTACGCTGACGCCCGTGCTGACCTCGCGCACGCTGGTCGACGGCGCCGATGCCCGGTGCGTCGTCGACTACTCGCTGGCCCGGCGGGCCACGCTAGCGGGCCTGCGCTCGGGCCGGATCCGCCCGGAAGAGGCGTGCGACGCCCAGGTCTACCTGCGCCGCGCCGCCCGCTACCACGGCGTTCCCAGCGACGAGCTCTGTCCGGTGTGCGCGGCCCAACCCATGGTCGAGGTCCGCTACGCCTTCGGCGAGTATTTCGGCGGCACCGGCAACGGCCGGGCCCGCACCCGCGACGAGTTGCGCGAGCTCGCCGTGACGCTGCCGGAGTTCACCGTCTTCGTCGTCGAAGTCTGCCTCGGCTGCGGCTGGAACTATCTGCTCACGTCCTACGTTCTCGGCACCGGTGCGCCGGCCGGGCGTAGGCGTCGTACGGGGTCGAGCTCCGGATCCCGCGCGTGAACCTCGCGGGCGTGATGCCGCGCCCGAAACAGATCTTCTGGGGTCTCGGCGGCGCCGTCATCGTCTTCGGCGTGCTCGCCGGCATCGCCTACGCGCGCACGTCGATCCCGAACCCCACGGCGATCGCGGCCGCGCAGACCACGACGATCTACTACAGCAACGGGACGAGCGTGCTGGCACGGTTAGGCGCGACGAATCGCACCGACGTAGCGCTGACGCAGGTTCCCATCGACGTTCAGCACGCCGTGCTCGCGGCCGAAGACCGGCACTTCTACAGCGAGCCGGGGGTGTCGCCCACCGGCATCGTGCGCGCGCTCTGGGTGGACCTGCGCGGGGGCGACATCACGCAGGGCGGCTCGACGATCACCCAGCAGTACGTCAAGAACGCGTATCTCAGCCCGCACCGGACGTTGACCCGCAAGCTCAAGGAAATCCTCATCGCGACCAAGCTCGGCCAGACCCGCTCGAAGGACGCGATCCTCGACGACTACCTGAACACCATCTACTTCGGGCGCAACGCCTACGGGATCCAGGCCGCGGCGAAGGCGTACTTCGACCTGGACAGCGCCACCCAGCTGACGACGTCGCAGGGGGCGTTGCTCGCCGCCGTCATCAACGGTCCCGGTCTCTACGACCCGCAGATCAACGCCACGACCAAGGCGAACGCGATCGCGCGCTGGCACTACGTGATCGACGGGATGGTGAAGCAGGGCTGGCTGTCCCCGACGAAGGCCGCGACGCTGCACTTCCCGAAGACCCAGAAGCTCAGCGACGTGCAGGCCCAGTGCACCGGCACCAACTGCTTCATCCGCGACGCGGTCGAGCACGAGCTGGTCGCAACCGACGGGCTGACGCAAAGTCAGCTCGACCTCGGCGGCTACAAGATCGTCACGACGATCCGTAAGAACGCCGAGCAGAACCTGATCAAGGCGGAACAGCAGTTCGTTCCGAAGAACCGGCGGGGCACACCGGAAAGCGGTGCGGCGTCGATCAAGCCGGGGGACGGCGCGATCGAAGCGTTGTACGGCGGGCACGGGTACTGCCGTTACCCGAAGAAGAACAAGGACGCGTGCATCGACCTGTCCGGCTACACCGGCCAGTGGGCGCGCCCGCCCGGGTCATCGTTCAAGGCGTTCACGCTGCTCGCCGCCCTGCGGAAGAACATCTCGCTGAACAGCATCTACAACGGGCCGCCGACGGTCACCGTCAACGGCACGCAGATCCACAACTCCTCACCCGGTGAGGCTTGCTACGGCTGCACCCTGATCAAGGCGTTCGCGGAGTCGATCAACACGATCTTCGTTCCGCTCGCGCAGAAGGTCGGCCCGCAGAACGTCGTCAACGCGGCGTACGACGCGGGCATCCCGCAGTTCCGCAAGCTGGCGGCTGTTCCGGACATCTCCCTCGGGCCCGACGCGATCTCGACCGTCGACCTGGCGAACGCGTACGCGACGATCGCCGCGCAGGGCGTTCGTGCGCAGCCCTATCTCGTGTCGTCGGTCACGACCAGCACCGGGCGGCAGATCTACAAGGCCGACCCGCAAGCGCATCTGACCAGGGTGTTCTCGAAGGCGCTCACCTCGGACGAGACCTACGCGATGACGAAGGTTCTCGGGCCGGGCGGTACGGCGTATGGCCGGGCACTGTCCGGCCGTCCGGCGGCGGGCAAGACAGGGACGACGGACAACAACACGAACGCGTGGTTCACCGGCTTTACCCCACAGCTGTGCACGTCGGTCTGGATCGGCAACGTCAACCCGTCGCAGACGGTGGAAGGTGCCGGCATCGGCGAGGTCTTCGGCGGCACGCTGCCGGCGGAGGTGTGGCAGTCGATGATGAACGCGACGCTGGCCGGTGCGCCGGTCGAGCAGTTCCCGTCGCCCGCGCAGATCGGAGTCATCACCAAGCCGACGCCCAGCAATACGCCGTCCACGTCCGGGTCGCCGACGATCACGCCGAGCTCGGCGCCCCCGACGACTCCGATCTCGACTCCTCCGACCACCCCCAGCACGACTCCTCCGACCACACCGACCTCGACCGGTACGCCGACCAGCAGCCCGAGCTCGACGTCGGGAGGCGCGAGCGATGAGCGCCCGGCAATCGCCGCCGACCAAATCCGGCGCAGGATCCGCCCGGACTGATTGAGTTACGCACGTGCCACCGCCCACGCACGCGCGACACCGTCGGAGTGTGGACGGCGTACCCGAGGTCGCACCGACCCTCGACGACGGCGTCGCTGCCGGCGCCAGCCGATTCATCGGCGGCCGCTGGGGACGGCACACCACCGGTGAGCCGACGTCGTGGTGGTGGACGCCGCTGCGGGTCGCGCTCGGGCTGACCATCCTGGTGTCCGTCTTCGGCTACCTGCAGAAGACCGACTGCTTCGGGGCGAACGGCTACCAGCACGAGCACCAATACACGCGACTGTGTTACTCCGACACCTACGCCCTCTACGTCGACGAAGGCCTGAACGCGCGGGTGGTCGACAACAAGGTCACGGGCCACGTCTCGATCCCGTACCGGGACCATCCGGTGGAGTACCCGCCGGTGATGGGCGGGCTGATGTGGATGGCCGCCGAGATCACGACGTTCGTGCATCCCGGCGACCCTCCGGACGTCGCGGGCGTCCACAACCAGACCTTCTTCAACCTCACCGCGCTCGGCCTCGCGGTGTGCGCGTTGATCTCCACCTGGACGGTTGCGCAGCTGGCCGGCCGGCGCCGGGTCTGGGATGCGGTGATGGTGGCGGCCTCGCCGGTGCTGTTCATGTACGCGTTCACCAACTGGGACCTCGCGGCGGTCGCGTTCGCGGGGCTCGGCATGTGGGCGTGGAGTCGACGGGCGCCGGTGTGGGCGGGCCTGCTGCTCGGGATCGGGATCGCGACCAAGCTCTACCCCGCTCTGATCCTGCTCGCGATCGTCCTGCTGTGCGTGCGGGCCGGCTTGTTGCGGGCGCTCGCGAAGGTCGTTCTCGGCGCGATCGTCGGCGTGGCCGTCTGTTACCTGCCGGCGATCCTGATCTCGCGGTCGTTCCTGTTCCCGTCGAGCTCCTGCCCGTCCGCGCACAAGCTCGCGGGCTGGCGATGGTTCATCTCACTCAGCCAGACCCGGGGGGCCGACTGGGGCAGCATCTGGCTGGTCGCGCAGCACGTGTTCGGCGGCGACTTCATCGGCCGTGGGCTGAACGCCCAGCCCACCTGCGGGGCGGCGCCGGCGACGCTGAACTTCGCCTCGTCGACCTGCGTCCTGCTGCTGATCGCCGGCGTCGCGCTGCTCGTTGCATCCGCACCTCGCCGGCCGCGAGTGGCCTCGGTGGCGTTCCTGCTCGTCGCCGGCTTCGTGATGCTCAACAAGGTCGACTCCCCGCAGTACGCCCTCTGGGTGCTGCCGCTTGCCGTGCTGGCCCGGCCGAGATGGGCGTCCCTGCTGGTCTGGCAGGCCGTCGAGGTGGTCCTCGGTGCGGCGAACCTGTTCACGCTGATCTCGCTGGACCATTCCGACCAGGGCCTGCCGCTGGACATCTACCTGCTGTTCGTCGTGATCCGCGACGTGGTCCTCGTCTGGCTGATGGTGATGGTCGTGCGGGAGGCGATCGTTCCGCGGCTGGACGTGGTACGCCGGGACGGCGTCGACGATCCGGCGGGTGGTCTGCTCGACGGAGCGCCGGACTTCCGGCTGGACGGCGCGGAGCCGGAGCCGGCGCTCGGCGGTTGAGGGCTGTGCCGGGGCTGTGGATCGCCGATCCGGCTGTCGGTCGCGGCCTCTACGCTGCCGGTGTCCACTGCTAGCCTGGGCGGCGCTCGACGCAGAGCAGCCTCCTGCTACTTCCCGACCCGGCCGGTGTTCCCATCGGTCATGGACGTGGTTGTAGCCGCCTCGCCACCACCGCGGTGGCGTGCTCAGAGTCCAAAGGAGGTGGGTTGCCCGCATGCGTCACTACGAACTGATGGTCATCCTCGACCCGGATCTCGAGGAACGAACCGTCACTCCTTCCCTCGACCAGTTCCTCGGCGTGATCCGCCAGGGCGGCGGGACCGTCGACAAGGTCGACGTGTGGGGCCGCCGCCGGTTGGCCTACGAGATCGCGCACCGGGTCGAGGGCATCTACGCGGTGCTCGACGTCACCGCCGAACCCGCGACGGTCAAGGAGCTCGACCGTCAGCTGAACCTCAACGAATCAGTGCTGCGCACCAAGGTGCTGCGGCCGGACACGAAGTAGGACCGACGATGGCCGCTGGCGACACCACGATCACGCTGATCGGCAACCTGGTCGACGACCCCGAGCTGCGCTTCACTCCGTCCGGCGCGGCGGTGGCGAAGTTCCGCGTCGCGTCGACGCCGCGCTACCTCGACAAGAACACCAACGAGTGGAAGGACGGCGAGAGCCTGTTCCTCTCCTGCAACGTCTGGCGGCAAGCGGCGGAGAACGTCGCCGAGTCGCTGCAGCGCGGGATGCGGGTGATCGTGTCCGGCCGGCTCAAGCAGCGCTCGTACGAGACGCGTGAGGGAGAGAAGCGCACCGTCTTCGAGGTCGAGGTCGACGAGGTCGGCCCGTCGCTGCGCAACGCCACCGCCAAGGTCGTGAAGGCCCAGCGCAGCGGTGGCGGCGGTTCCTACTCCGGGTCCTCCGGCGCTGCGCCGTCGGGCTCCGACGACCCATGGGCCACGCCGGCACCCGCCGGCGGCTCCTCGGACGAGCCACCGTTCTGACCCGGACCGCCCGAGACCTTCCCTGATCCGACCATCCCCTCACGCGAGGGGCTCGCAAAGACTGGAGCACCACGATGGCCAAGCCCGTCGTACGAAAGCTGAAGAAGAAGGCCTGCCAGTTCTGCAAGGACAAGACGGCCTACATCGACTACAAGGACACCAACCTGCTGCGCAAGTTCATCTCCGACCGCGGCAAGATCCGAGCCCGCCGGGTCACCGGCAACTGCGCGCAGCACCAGCGCGACGTCGCGGTCGCGGTGAAGAACAGCCGCGAGGTTGCGCTGTTGCCCTACACCAGCACGGCGCGCTGAGCGAGGCGGCGATGAAACTCATCCTCACCCAGCAGGTCTCCGGTCTCGGCGAGCCCGGAGACGTCGTCGAGGTCAAGGACGGCTACGGCCGCAACTTCTTGATCCCCCGCGGGCTCGCGTTCCGCTGGACCAAGGGCGGCGAGAGCCAGATCGCCGCGCTGCGGCGCGGCCGCGAGCTGCACGAGGTCAAGTCGCTGAGCGAGGCCCGTGAGATCGCCGAGCAGCTCGCTGCGCTGTCCGTGACGCTGCCCTCGCGGGCCGGCGCCAGTGGCCGGCTGTTCGGGTCGGTGACCACCGCCGACGTAGTGGCCGCGGTGAGCGCCGCGGGCGGTCCGAGCCTCGACCGCCGGCGGGTCGAGCTGCCCGGCGCGCACATCAAGTCGGTCGGCAACCACTCGGTGTCAGTTCGCCTGCACCCCGAGGTCACGGCTCAGGTGAGCGTCGAGGTCGTCGCTTCCTAGGCGCCGGCGGGCCGCACGGTGCATCCTCGGCCGGACGCCGAGGCCCGACGGCTAGGGCCAACCGCCTAGGGCCAATCGCCTAGGCACTGCCTCGGCGTTTGCCCGGGGTTCGTGCGGCCTTGGCCTCCCGGTCGCCCCGATGACCGGTCCGACAACCGCGTGCGCACACCTGTGAAAGCGCGTTTGCGCTGGTCGATTCGCGTGTCGCGGTTCCGATCAACAACCTCGTCCACACCTGTGCACAGACTCGTACACAGCGGCGCGGCGAGTGGTGCACACCCCAGTCACACCGGCGTCCACACCGGCTCGGAATCGCCGCCGCGGTGCGCATGCCCAGGCCCGTCGCGCGTCCTACCGTCGGTGGGCGAACTTGTCGTACCCGAGCGCTTGTGTGTCGGGGGACAGCTAAGGGCGAACCGGGAGGCAACAGTGATCCGGGTCGGGCGCGAGGCGCTGGCCGGACGAGGCGGGAGCACAGGCCGATGAGTGTCGCGGACATCGTCTCGATGCCGGGCGGGCCGAGTTACGACATCGACCGCACCCCGCCGCAGGACCTGCTCGCCGAGCAGTGCGTGCTCGGCGGGATGCTGCTGTCCAAGGACGCGATCGCCGACGTCGTCGAGGTGCTGCGGCCGCTCGACTTCTATCGACCGGTCCACCAGATGGTCTACGACGCGATCATCGACCTCTACGGCCGCGGCGAGCCGGCCGATCCGGTGACGGTCGCTGCCGAGCTGACCAGGTTGGGCACCCTCGAACGGGTCGGTGGCGGGCCCTACCTTCACACGCTGATCGAGTCGGTGCCGACCGCGGCCAACGCGGGCTACTACGCGCAGATCGTGCGCGAGCGGGCGATCCTTCGCCGGCTGGTCGACGCCGGGACGAAGGTCGTCCAGCTCGGCTACGGCGCGGCGGCCGGCACGGGGGGCGACGTCGACGACGTTGTCGACCGCGCCCAGGCCGCGGTCTACGAGGTGGTCGAGCGGCGGACCAGCGAGGACTACGTCGGTCTCGAGGACGCGATGATGTCCACGCTCGCCGAGCTCGAGGCGATCCAGGGTCATCAGGGTGCGCTGTCCGGCGTCCCGACCGGCTTCCGCGATCTCGACGAGCTGACCAACGGCCTGCATCCCGGCCAGCTGGTCGTCATCGCCGGCCGGCCGGGTCTGGGCAAGTCGACGCTCGGCATGGACATCATGCGCGCGGCGTCGATCCGCGGCCGGCTCGCGTCGGTGCTGTTCTCCCTGGAGATGGGCAAGAGCGAGATCACCATGCGGCTGCTGTCCGCGGAGTCGCGCGTGCAGCTGCAGCGGATGCGCAACGGCGGGATGTCGGACGAGGACTGGAACCGGATGGCGCGGCGGATGAGCGAGGTCGCGGATGCGCCGATGTTCATCGACGACTCGCCGAACCTCACGATGATGGAGATCCGGGCGAAGTCGCGGCGGCTCAAGCAGCGCCATGACCTCCGCCTGCTGGTCGTGGACTACCTGCAGCTGATGACCAGCCCGCGACGGGTCGAAAGCCGCCAGCAGGAGGTCGCCGAGATGAGCCGCTCGCTGAAGCTGCTCGCCAAGGAGCTGAACGTGCCCGTCGTGGCGATCAGCCAGCTCAACCGCGGCGCCGAGCAGCGCTCGGACAAGAAGCCGCAGCTGTCCGACCTGCGCGAGTCCGGCGCGATCGAGCAGGACGCCGACATCGTGATCCTGCTGCATCGCGAGGATGCCTACGAGAAGGAGTCGCCGCGGGCCGGCGAAGCGGACCTGATCGTGGCCAAGAACCGCAACGGCCCCACCCGCGAGATCGCGGTCAGCTCGAAGCTGCATTACTCGTGCTTCGTCGACATGCAACGGACCTGACCCGGCGCTCAGCTGCCCGCTGGCGGCGTTCTCCTTCGCTTGCGTGCGCCAGCACGCGGCGCTCGGTGCG